>NZ_CP088020.1:3740000-3965158 GCF_021049245.1 Radiobacillus kanasensis
TAGAAGGTAGCAACACCCTCCGCATTAAAAACGTAATCGAACATATCATAAATAACTACGAAAAACCCTTTAGAATAGAAGATATAGCGAATATGAGTGCAACTTCGCTTCACCGGCATTTTAAAGAGGTAACTGCTATGAGCCCGATTCAGTTTCAAAAACAATTGAGATTGCAGGAAGCTAGGCGTTTGATATTAGCTCAGTCATCACTGTAGCTGATGTTGCATTCAAGATGGGCTACGAAAGCCAATCGCAATTCAGTCAAGAATATTCTCGCATGTTCGGTTTTTCACCTAGAGTGGATATAAATCGACGGAGAGAAAACTACATTTAAATCAACAAAGTTTATGATTAAACAGAACACGGACGATGCTTTAGTTAGATATATTTTAAGGATTTGAAGAAGAATCAAATTAAATGTCATTTCATTATGGTAAATCAACACTATTATTTAACAGCGCCAAGTCTTTATTAAAAGCAATTTCCATTCAAAAAGTAAAGTAGCCTAAATCAAAATGCGATTTAGGCTACTTTTATTTCTCCACGGTTACGAAGAAATTATTTAAACGAACGATTTTTACAACTTATAAATTGTCTAAAAATACCCGTATAACGTCTATCCCTCCGATAAACGTACCAATAGAACTCCCCAGATTGGATAGTGTCACAATCAATAAAAAACGGGTCACTTTATTCCCCCAGAACCCTTTCACACTATAAACGTCTTCCGATAATGTTTCAAAATCACTAACATTAGGGCGACGATAATAAGCCTGTACAATTCCAGCAAACCATCCTGACGCGATTAACGGATTTAATGACGTAATCGGAGCTGCTACAAATGCAGTTAATATAGCCAGCGGATGACCCAATGCGATAATCGCACCTATCGCGGAAAACGAACCATTCCATAGAACCCAACTAATTGTTTGTTGAAGACCCGCCGATGGGTTTGCCCAAAATGTGTAGGCAATGATCAGCAATATTAGAACAGGAATAGACCACCCAATAATCTTCGGTACTTTCGATCGCGGCGGAACTTTTGTAATAACGTTTAGGTCTTGTTCCTTATGAATTTCTTCCTTAATACCCGGAACATGGGCTGCCCCGACTACAGCAACTACCTTTTCTCCTGGTGCCTCTTTTATTTTTTGAGCTAAATATTGATCTCGCTCATCAATTAGTGGGGTTTTTAAACGCGGAAAATGCACCGTAAATTCATGAAGCATGGCATCCAGCATGTCCTGAGATTTTAAGCGCTCTAGCTCATCTTCCGAAATCGTTTCTTTGCTAAAAATACTAAATATAATTTCCATTAGAAGTTTCGCTTTTCCCCACATACCGACACTATGCCAAATACGGGAAAACGTAACTTGAATATTTCGATCAGCCAAGACAAGATTCGCTCCTAATTCCTTTGCTGACTCGATCCCTTGAATCATCTCCTGACCTGCATTAATCCCAAATTGCTTGGCCATTCTTTTCTGAAAGGAAGATATAGCTAGATTCATGAGTAGAAGCGTAGCTTTTCTTTCTTTTATGACTTTAAAAATGTCCATATCCTTCCACTTGTTGCCTTCCGTGATGGATTGATACCTTTGCTCATCCAATTCCACGCAGACCGAATCGGGTTGTTCCAATTCTATGACTTCCTTAACCTGTTCCGCACTATGTTTAGATACGTGCGCAGTACCAATCAAAATAACTTGTTTCTCGCCCAAGTCTATTCTCGTTATGTTTTCTTCTGACATATCTACCTTCCTTTTGAGCCTTCGTCATGCTCTACTGCTTTTCTTCTTATTATAGAATGAATCACTCTATAATGGGAACATCTTATATATTTTATGAGGATTGTTCTTTTTTTACGTTTTCTAACCACTTCCAAGTTAAAGCTTCCACCCGTTTTACTTCATGTTCAAGACTAGAAGACTCCAGATGATGGGACATCGTTAGAACGACACTCTCGATTAGAAAGTGTCGTGGATTTTCCTTACCTAACTCTTCCTCTAAGAACTGCAAATATTCAAGAGTATTTGTCCCCTTTATTTTATTCATTTTACGAACAGTATCCTGGATCAAGGAAACTAACTGCTGTTTCAAACTAGAGCTATCAACTTGATCTAAATTGTTATAGATTAACCAGCTTCGATCAAAAAATGGAGTCATGGAGGAGTGGTCCCCTTGTATAATAAACCGTAATTGTGATAATGCATATTGAATCACTTTTTCTACCTTTACTTCTTTCTCCGCTCCCATGGACCACACATGAATCAGTTGATGGATCATACCTATTAGCAGGGTTGCATAATCTAAACAAAACCGGTCATCCTTTAACGGATAAACTTCTACTATTCTTCTAGATATCCAATCCAACTCCGTACCATGTTGATTTTTGACATAGCCTTGGAATTCCTTATCTATAGATATAGAGGCAGCTTGAAAAAGTCCAAACAGCCTGTACTGACGATTCATATTTATCCTAACTGCAAGTTGTTCCGCAAAAACTTGTTCGTCGGTTTTAGGCTTTCCATAAGCAAGCTCTGCCCGCTTTTGATCCCCCTCTTCCTTTACATAATCTAAGATTGCTATCAGACACTCCGATTTGGAGGAAAAATAATTGTAGAATGTACCTTTTGCCACTCCCGCTTTATCCAAAACTTCTTGGATGGACGTGTTAACAAACCCTTTTTCAGTAAACAAGTAATGTGCTGCATCGATAATTTGTTTCTTCCTAGCATTCATCGCAATTCCCCTTCACTAGAACGTAAGTCTATTTCTATTTTAGAATGAAAGCCCTTATTTATCAAACCTTTATTAAAACTTAATGAAATTAATGTTGATTTTTTTAGACCATCAGTATAGAATACTTTAAGTACTTACCATTAATTATTAAGAAAGAGGGAATGAGACATTATGTCTACACAACATTCGATTCCTGAAAAACCACCATATGCGATGATATCCATCTTGTTTATTGGTGCATTTGTAGCGATCTTAAATGAAACGTTATTAAATATAGCTTTACCTTCCATTATGAGTGATTTCAAGGTTGAACCTACTGCTGTGCAATGGTTATCTACTGGGTATATGCTAGTAAACGGTATTTTAATCCCTGCTAGCGCATTTTTTATTCAACGCTTTACCAACAAAAACTTGTTTATCACGGCAATGGCTTTATTTACAGCCGGTACGTTACTTGCTAGTTTAGCACCGTCCTTTTCTGTTCTTTTAGCAGCTAGAATGATTCAAGCATCAGGCTCAGCTATCATGATGCCTTTGCTCATGAATGTCATGCTTACCGCTTTCCCCGTGGAAAAACGTGGTGCAGCCATGGGTACATTTGGTTTGGTTATGATCACAGCTCCTGCACTAGGACCGACGTTATCCGGTTGGATTGTTGAACATTATGACTGGAGAATGCTGTTTGATATCGTCTTACCTTTTGCTGTTCTTACATTGATTCTGTCGATTTTCAAATTAAAAAACGTTACGCCTCAACGAGCTATTCGCTTAGATGTGCTTTCCCTTATTCTTTCCAGTATCGGTTTTGGCGGCCTTCTTTACGGATTTAGCTTTGCGGGAGATAAAGGATGGGATGACCCACAAGTCTATGGAACAATTATTGCTGGAGTAATTGCTCTTGTATGGTTCGTCCTACGTCAACTCCAAATGGATGATCCAATGTTGGAATTCCGCATTTATAAACACCCGATGTTCGCTTTATCGTCTGCGATTTCGATCGTAATTTCGATTGCGATGTTCTCTGGAATGATCTTAATGCCTATCTATGTCCAAACGATTCGTGGTATTGATCCATTTGAATCAGGTTTATTAATGCTTCCAGGTGCCATTTTAATGGGGATTATGTCTCCGATTACTGGTCGTTTATTTGATAAATTTGGTGCAAGAATATTGGCGGTTATCGGATTAGTGATTACAATCATTACGACGTATTTGTTTAGTGAACTTAGCATGACAACCACATACACAAACTTAGTTGTCCTATATTCTTTACGTATGTTCGGTATGTCGATGGTGATGATGCCTGTTATGACAAATGGTTTGAATGCTTTACCTATGCATCAGAATCCACACGGTACAGCTATGAACAATACGCTACAACAAGTATCTGGAGCAATTGGCTCTGCCCTTCTTATTACCGTGATGAACAACCGCACAGAGGCACGTGCCGAAGAACTAGCAGCTGATGCCATGGCAAATGCCGGGGCAACGCAACTAACTCCGGAAGCAGCAGCGGCTATGCAACAAGAAATTACCAATCAAGCTATGTTAAATGGAATTAACTTCTCGTTCTTCGTGTCCATGTTTATTGCAGCAGTTGCGCTTGCTTTAGCATTTTTCATTAAACGTCCAAAACATTTACCTGAGACCCCAGAGGAAAATGCTTCAACAGTTGCATCACATGTAGTAACTGAGTAATATTTATATGTAACATTTCAAAATACTGTATAAGGCTATCCAAAAGAAAAAGGACTTCCATGGATAGCCTTTATTTTAAAAGACCTCATTATAACCCACATTTTTCATCCACTTATTTATGCCATAAGTAAAGCATTTGCAACACCAAATAGCGATATAGTATATTAAAGTTCACATTTGTTCTAAATTGGAGTTCAAAAGAGAGAAAAAATGATTTTTCGGGCTTTTTGAATATCCTTTTAAAGGAGGCATTACATGGAAGGACACACTTCAGTAACATCCTTAATTGTCGTATTAGTTGCTGCATTCCTTACACCGATTTTACTGAAAAAATTACGACTAAATATAATCCCGGTAGTTGTCGCGGAAATCATCATCGGGTTAATTATAGGTAAAAGTGGATTTGACATCGTATCCCCAGATCCATGGATAGATATATTATCAACACTCGGTTTTATCTTTTTAATGTTTTTAAGCGGGGTAGAAATTGATTTCTCCATTTTCTCCAATAAAAAGAAAAAGGCGAAATTACCAAACGGAAAACTAGAGCCTAATGGGTTTCTCGTTTCCTCTGTGATTTTTTTATTTATTTTAATTCTTTCCTACGCTATCTCACTAGCCCTTCAACTCATGGGCTTTGTAGAAAATGCCTTTTTCATGACACTTGTCATTTCAACTATTTCTCTAGGAGTTGTCGTACCAACTCTAAAAGAAGTAGAGATTATGAAGACAGGAATTGGACAAATCATATTACTTATTTCGGTTATCGCCGATCTTGTAACCATGATCCTACTAGCTGTATTCGTTTCTTTTTATGAATCAGAAGGGAACACATGGCTTCTTCTATTGCTTTTCTTAGCTGGGGTACTTCTATACTTTGTCGGAAAGTACTTCCAAAAGAAGCAATCTTTTTTCGAAGCATTATCGACCGGAACCATTCAAATTGGTACCCGCGCTATCTTTACTTTATTGATGGTGTTAGTAGGACTTTCTGAATCACTCGGCGCCGAGAATATTTTAGGTGCCTTCTTAGCTGGGGTACTTGTCTCTTTACTATCTCCTAATAAGGAAACGATTCATCAATTAGATTCTTTTGGATATGGATTCTTAATCCCGATTTTCTTCGTAATGGTTGGGGTGGAGTTAGATATTTGGGCATTGTTCGAAGACTCTATGGTCTTTTTGCTAATTCCGTTATTATTTCTCGGACTGTTAATTTCGAAGTTCTTCCCAGTCATGGTGTTACGTAGGTGGTATGATTGGCGAACCGTTGCAGGGGCTGGCTTCCTTCTAACCTCCACGCTATCCCTAGTTGTTGCAGCAGCAAAAGTAGGGGAAAGAATTGGAGTTATTGATAACAGAATGTCGTCCGCTCTTATTTTGTTAGCCATCATCGCTTGTATTATCACACCAATTCTTTTTAAGAAAGTCTTCCCGTTACAGGAAATGGCTACGAAAAAGAAACGCGTAAAAATAGTGGGTGCAAATCAAGTAACTTTACCAATCTCTCAGGAGCTTGATAAGAGCCACTATGAAGTCTGTCTATTTCACGTTAAGAAAAATGGAATTGATTTAGACGAAGCTGCATCTGATTTTGATGTTCGTCACATTGGTAGTTTTACAGAGGATGAACTGCTGAAACAAAGTGTTTTTGATACAGATATATTAGTCGTTACGACAAACGAAGATCAACGAAATTACGATTTAGCTTTATTCGCCCAGGAGCAAGGGGTTGAAACCATTATAAGTAGGATTGAAACACCAGATCTTAGTACCCCTTTAAAAGAAAAAGGTATTAACGTATTCTCTTCCTTCTTCTCGACAAAAGCAATGATGAAAGCGATGATTGAATCGCCACACATTGCAGGAATATTTACAACTACTGAGGAAGGGCTGCAAGAGGTTTCTGTTGGTAATCTTGAGTTTGATGGCATGAAGCTTCGTGACCTTCGTATTCTTGGAAATTCCATTATCGTTCGAATTTTCCGTAATACCGAGTCACTTGTTCCTCATGGGGACACCGAGCTACGGTTAGGAGATCGCTTAATTGTAACTGGTGGTCAGGATAGTATTAGTGATTTACGCGATGCAATGGAATAAAAGATAACAAGGATAGAATCTCTCTGCTTTACATAGGCAGAGGGGTTTTTTTATGGCAAAATTATGTCTATTTCCCAAAATCTCTATACAAGAGAAAATTTATGTTTATAATTAAATTAGAACGATTGTTCTAATTTAAGGAAAGGAGAACCATTATTGTCAAAAAGACGCTATGATAGTGAACAGGTAAAGAAAGAAATCGCCCACCACGCATCGCTCCTTTTTACACAAAAAGGCTATAACCAGACATCCATTTCAGACATTGCTAAAACATCCGGTCACAGTAAAGGACATATCTACTATCACTTCGAAAACAAGGAAAAATTATTTGCTCAGCTTGCTTTGCAGTCCATGGATGATTGGAAACGTAAGTGGGAGATACAACAAATGAAACTACAAACAGCAGAAGACAAATTGCACGGCATAGCCCAATTCGTCCTACATAACTATCAATCACCCCTTCTAAGAGCTGGTCAAGAATTGGGTGCCCACCCGAATACAAGTCCAGAAACACTACAAGCTATCATGCAAGTCGCCGTTATCCCCATGAATGCATATCGTTCTATTTTTCAAGAAGGTATAAGACAAGGTGAGTTTTTGCCCGGAAACGTAGAAGAATGGACCACTCTTTTAGGAACATGGCTCGGAGGATTGTGTCAATTGACAGAGAGTCAAGAAGCCCATACTTTAGAGTCTCTGTTCGAGCAAGCTATTACCATTTTTATAACTTCCATAAAAACCAAATAGGGAGGAATTCTAAATGAAAGTGGCATTGATTGGAGATAGTATAACAGAAGGACGACCAGGAGTTGCATTTGCACCATTACTGGAACAACGGTTTTCGGACATAACGTTTGTCAACCTAGGTAAGCCTGGAGAAACGGTAACAAGCTTATACAATCGATTAGAAAAGATGGAACTAGAAGACTATGATATTACTTTCCTATGGATTGGTGTAAATGACATATTCACTAAACTGCTCCGTGTTCAAGCACAGCCAGTCTGTACCGACCTCGATGAATTTTCACATATGTATCAACAAGCAACCACCCTTCTTTTACCTAAATCTAAAAAGCTCGTACTGGTTTCACCTGCATTAGTAGGCGAACAAGTGAATAGTGAAGAAAATGAGACCGTACAACAAATGGCGTTAGTCATAGAAAAACTCGCTACCCAAAGCAACCAAGTTTTCTTCCTACCTATGCACCTAGTTTTTCGCGATCGAATCGGTACATCTCAAACCTCATCCTTTATCAACATAAAAGTTGGGAGTATGATCTGGGAAGCACTTTTTTATAAGAAAGCAGCGAAGGTAGATCGTCTCTCTAAGAAAAGAGGGTTACAACTGACTATAGATGGTGTACACCTAAATAGTGTTGGGGCTCAACTTGCTGCAGATACCTTTGAACAGAAGCTTCATTCCCTTTTAAGTGAGGACGAGTGAAGATGGATAAGAAGATTGCGATTGTAACTGGTGGGGCATCTGGTATTGGAAAAGCAATATGCAAGGAGCTCAGCTCTCAGCAGGTTCATGTTTATTTGGCGGATATTAATGCAGGGGACGGAAAGAGAGTGGAAAGAGATTTAGGAGATCTTGCTACATTTGTACATTTAGATGTAACCGATGCTGCTCAAGTGACACAGACATATTACGACATCTACAATAAGCATGGTAGACTAGATTATGTTTTTAATAATGCAGGAATCGCCATGTATGGAGAGCTTCATCATATGACACTGGACCAATGGAAGGATATTATGGATATTAATGTCTGGGGAGTAATTCACGGAACACAAGCTGCCTATGACATTATGAAAAAGCAAGGTCATGGTTATCTTGTAAATACAGCATCAGCAGCAGGATTAGGTCCGGGACCCATCACTTCCGCTTATGCCACATCAAAGCATGCTATCGTTGGCCTAACTACATCCTTACATTATGAGGCAGAAGCATATGGAATTCATGTCAGTACTCTTTGTCCTGCGTTTGTCGATACACCAATATTTGAACGTGCCCATGCCATTCAAATTGATAAAAATCACATCCTTAACCAGCTTAAAAATCAAAAGCTTATGTCTCCAGAAACGATAGCTAAGAAAGCAATTACTGGCGTTCATAAGAACAAGGTCATCGTGAGCTCTATTCCGCTTCGAAGGCCATTGGATATATTCTTTATCCTGTTTCCACCCGCCCACCGCGCACTTATGCGGATGGTATGTAAGGTGAGTCGAAATGCTAACACTAGATAAGAGGAAGTAGAGGGAGGAAGCTCCACTCCCTCTACAACGCAACTAATATAAGATCAACTTATTAAAGCGGAGACTACTTCTCAACGTTATATTCAAGGTATCCCTTTGCGCACCTTGGGAAACGTTCTTCTTTTTTAAATGTAATAAGAATTGGATCCGTATCCTCGCCAATTCCAACAAGGACAGATTGATCGTCTGGGCAGTACACAACCGTATGAAGCGTTCCAAAGAATTGGTCATAGTCTCTGGAAAATAGAGGAGATGCATGGTGATTGAGAAGGCGGAAAGCTTCTTCTAATGGAGGGTCATATTGTCTGAAATCCTCCAAAGCAATAATTCTTTGTTGAGAGCCCGTAATGTTCGTTCGATTTTTAGCTTTTAAGTTGTTGGATTGAAAATGATTCGTACAAGCAAGTGTTTCTCCGCGTCTGATTGCTACATGATCTGGAGCTGCCTCTACGACACCTTTTTCCCCCATCTTATCGAGTATTGAAAAATTATAGCAGTATCCATGGGGAACCTTTCGTAATAAATCTATTGCTTCGGCCGTTGTCGCACATTGGTCTAGCACCATTCGGACTAAGGTGGGAGCTAAGAATCCTTTCTTGGAAGGAACATCATTTACAAAATGAAGGCCAACCACTAATCCCTTTTCATTCATGCCATCAAGGCGTCCTACTAGCTGATGACTGAATCCTACGCTAGCAAACCCGTTCTCGGGCTTCATTATCACAAGCCTTCCGTCATATAAGTCTGGACTGAAATCATAGTTTCGTGCATAGAAAGAATTGTGAATAAATGCTGAACACCCCATCTCCGGAAAAGGCATATCGTATCCACTAAAAATTTGAACTCCTTGTTGTAGGCTCATGTCTAATTGATCTGCTAACCCTGTTATCTCTTCTACTAAAAAAGGAGCATAAGTCCCTAATAAATGAATGGCCTCCGACGCATCGGAATGTCTAGCCATAGATTTATACCAGTCCATTTGCTGTTCAAACAAGCTCCATTGTCCTTGGTTTGCTTGTGCTTTCCCAATCTGTTTATAACTGCCTTCCAACCTGACAATCGGTACAACTAATTCTTTTTTCATACCTAGTTCTCCTCTCCATTGATTTGAAAGACCGGCAGCACAATGTCTAAATCCTGCCATCCGTCGCCATGATACCATTCATATATAGAACCAGCTGGATACCATTCATTCTGCCAGGCATATTGCATGAGCTGTTCATACCCTTCCTTTATATCCTGAATTGGTTTTTCAAACGTTATAAGGATACAACTTTGAGCTGGCATTTGTTCAAGGAAAGCATCCACTGGTAAAGGCTTTGAGGAGAATTTTATAACAGCAAATCCGATCTTCGCTTGTACTGTTTCCATTCCTGAGAGATAGGTAAGATAACCATCTCCTACCTCAAAACCACACTCTTCTAACTGTTCTCGTCTTCTTGTAAAAGCATCCTTAAATTGTCCAACTTCCGCTTCTTCCTTAAACCAAATAATGGATTCGGAAGTTCTTTCTATTAAGTAAAACATCTTGTTGTATCTTGAACTTTCTAAATACTTTATCCCTACATCTAGTGTGCTCCTTTTAACCTTTAGTTCCTTTGTCCATTTTGTCAGAAGTTCATGTCGGGTTTTTGTATTAGAGCTCATGTACCTATGAATGTCTTCAATCGAGATATCTGCTGTCCTTAAACTCGCAATCCACTTGGCCGTTTCCACTTGTTCCTCTTCATAGTATCGATATCGGTTGTTCCCTCTTCTTTTCACCTTTAGAAGACCTTTTTGTTCGTAAAAACGAAGCGTGCTTTTTGGTATTCCTGTTCGGTTTGAAAACACTTGAATAGACATATCACCCGCCAATTATTTGCCCCCTTCCTTTCCCTATAGCATAAACCTTCAAGTTACTTTAAGGTCAAGAATTATTTATATTAATTTGCTATAATGAATCAACTATTCTTAGGGAAGGTGATAGTAAGTGATATTAGAAGCAGCTATTTTACATATTGAACCAGGTAGTGAAAAGGAGTATGAAGAAGCTTTTCGCCAAGCATCTCCTCTCATTACCTCTCAAAAAGGATACATCTCCCATCAGTTGCAGCGTTGTTTAGAGGAAGAAGGGAAATACTTACTTCTCGTCGAATGGGAAACCGTAGAGGACCATACAAATGGGTTTAGACAATCTGAAGAATATCAACAGTGGAAAGCTTTATTGCATCCCTTTTATGAGCCCTTCCCTGTAGTCGAACACTTTGAAAGAGTGCTGTAGGGTAAAAGGAGGTTTACTTTGGATATACAAAACATTGGCCATTATTGTCCTACGGATGCGGATGGATTTATTGAGAAAGATGCGGATTTAAGCAAAATTGATGATAGGTATCTTCCCGTTATTGAAGAAGTGAAGAAAGTTTATATAAGCCACCTCGGCAGTGAGATTCATAGTCTCTACATTAGAGGATCCGTACCGAGGGAACTTGGAATTCCCCAAGTGTCGGATCTAGATACGATTGCCATTACCACTCGACCTGTTGAGGAGCTAGATCTAGCTTGGAAGACTGCCGAAGGTCAAAGGTTAAAAGAGAAATTCCCATTTGTAACAGGTGTAGAATTTGGATTCTATCAACTGGATGATATCTTAAAGCGGTTAGATCACTTTTCGATGATTCCTTTTATCCTTAAGACTCATAGCGTTTGCATTCATGGGGAAGATATTACAAAAGGACTTCCATCGTATCGTGCCGATAAAAGCCTAGGAAATGAGCATCTTTTTCATTTAAAAACAGAGATTGGAACTGCCAAAGAAGACTTAGTGAACAATGAAGGTCCAGAGGATATTTTAGATTGCTGTAGTTGGATTATGAAAAAGATAGTACGGGCTGGATTAGCGCTAGTTATCGAGGAAGAGCATCTCTACACGAGAGACTTGTATCCGGCCTACCGGCTTTTTGCTGAGCATTTTCCGAAGAAAGAATCGGAAATGAAGCAAGCACTTGTTTATGCTATTTCTCCTATAGAGGATATCGATGAACTGATTTCGTTTCTTTCTTCTTTTGGGGCTTGGATGGCTGGAGAAGCTGACGGGTGGCTTCGCATCCATAACCCTCACAAGCTAGAGAACTTAAGGCTGTACCAGAAAGAGGATGTCTAGTACTTTTAGACAATCTATGACTTATATCACTTACTGCTTTTTCGTTGCCCTGTACATTTAAAGTAAAAGGAAAGGTGAGTTGACCCTTAAGTGAAGATAAACGTGGAATCAAAAGACACGAATCCTTATATCCCCTATCCCACCACCATCACCATGCCTTGTTTTTAGCACTAAAGCTTAAGCGTTCTGGCACAGAGAAGGCGGTGCTTGCTGACAATCTTTTGAAAAATGAATTAATCTGGTTCTGGGAGAATAGCGGACAACAACATTTTCGTGATGAAGAAGAAATCCTTCTTCCGCATTATGCGATTTACGGGCTCGCTAGATCGTGAGGAAATTCGGGAAATGCTCCTTGAGCACGTGCAGATTAGATCCCTTATTTTCCAAATAGAAAAATTCGATCCTAATTCAGCATTGTTTCAAGAGCTTGGTGAGTTGTTAGAGAAGCATATACGAAAAGAAGAAAGAGTAATTTTTCCTTTTATTGAGGAAGCTTTGCCTGATGATATGCTAGAAGATTTGGCGCCTTTACTAAAATAGGGCTACGTTTCTAGGGGAGAATCGTAATTGGATTCTTCCTTTTTTACGAAAGCACGTATAGAGTAGAAATCCTCATTGCGGTCAAGCTTGATTTTATTTGTTGATAGGAAAAAATAAGCCAGCAAGGAGCTAAGTCCTTGCTGACTGCATCAGATATCAGGAATGTTACGATAATAATGGAGATACGTTACCTTCTGTCTCAACAATGCTGTTTGGATTTAAAGTGATTACAGGCTCACTAGCCGTAATGCTTCTTTTTTCATCTAAAGCCTCAACATCGAATTGCTCGGAGTTTGTAACGATCATCGGTGTCGTAACCAAGTATCCTGCTGACTGAATTCCTTCTATATCAAATTCTAGAAGAAGTTGACCTTGCTTTACTTGGTCGCCTTTTTCAATGTGAGCGGAAAAGAATTTTCCTTCCAATTGAACCGTGTCCATTCCAACATGGATAAGAACTTCCGCTCCGTTGTCTGTTGTGATACCAATCGCATGCTTTGTTGGAAACAATGCAGATACGGTTCCAGAAACAGGCGCGTAGAGCTTCCCTTCCGATGGTTCAATGGCAATTCCTTTTCCTAGTGCTCTTGATGCAAATAACTCGTCTTTAATCGTAGATAAAGGTTGTACTTGACCATTTAAAGGACTAACTACTACTTCTGATTCTTTTACTGTGCCTTCAAGAGGCTTTTTTTTTTCTGTTTCTTTTGGCTCTACACCTTCATTGTTTTTGCCCATTCCGAATAGGTACGTAAGCACGAAACCTAGGATGAAAGCAAGCGTTATGGAAATAATGGAGCCCCAGAATGCCATATCTAATCCGTTAGGCCCGATGTTAGAAGGGATACCGAAGATTCCTAACCCACCAACCATATACACTTTTGTACCGAATATTCCTAGTGTTGCTCCACCAATACCTGCTGCGATACAACTCATAATGAATGGACGTTTTTTCGGTAAGGTAATACCGTAGATTGCTGGTTCTGTAACCCCGAATATACCAGAGATGAATGCTGGGATACTAAGGGTTTTAATTTTTTGGTCTCTCGTTTTTAACCATACACCAAGCACGGCTCCAATTTGTGCAAAGGATGCTGCAAAGACCATTGCTAGAACTGGGTCAGCACCTTGTGTTGTAAGGTTATTAATTGCAATTGGGATAAGACCCCAGTGAAGACCGAAGATTACAAACACTTGCCAGAAAGCACCTAAGATTGCTCCTGCAATGATTGGGCTTAGGTCATACACCCAAATCGTACCTGCTCCGATTAAAGAACCTGCCCATGTTGCAATTGGTCCAATTACGATGAATGTGATTGGTACTACAACTAAAAGAGTTAAGAATGGTACTAAAAATGTTTTTACTACATCTGGAATTGTTTTTCTGAAAAAGCTTTCCACTTTAGAAGCAAAGAATGCTGCTAAAATGATTGGAATAACAGATGATGAATACGTCATTAGAATAACTGGAATTCCTAAAAATTCAATGAACACTGGTGATTGGAACATTGTACCTGAGAATAGCGTATAAAGTGGTTCACCTGCTGTGATTTGAGTTAGCGTTGGATACACTAACGCGCCACCAATGGCCATCCCAATAAACGGACTTCCACCAAACTTCTTAATGGCTGTGTAGCCTAGGAAGATTGGGAAGAAGTAGAATAAAGAATCCCCAACTGCGTTTAAAATTTGATAAGTGCCGGAAGTGTTTGGGTACAATCCTACTGCTACAAATAGTGCGTTAAATCCTTTGATCATCCCTGTTGCTGCTAAAACACCTAGTACAGGAGTGAAAATACTTGAGATAATATCAATAAATTTGCTAAATGCGCCTTGATTATCATCGCTTTCGTTATCATCAGATGCTGCTTGGTTAGCGAATCCACCAATTTCTACTACATCCTTATATACATCTGGTACGTGGTTACCAATAACAACTTGGTATTGTCCACCACTCTTCATAACCGTTACAACACCGTCCATGTTTTTCAACACGTCTGTATTTGCTTTGCTTTCGTCTTTCAATTTAAAACGTAAGCGAGTAATGCAGTGTACTACACTGTTAACGTTTTCTTTTCCGCCGACATTTTCAATGATGTCTTTAGCCAATTGCTCATATTTCATGAGTTGACCCTTCCTTCTATTTTTATTTTTTGGCAAATAAAAAACCTGAACCGATATGAACATATGCACACAATAAGTGCGTTCATATCAGCTCAGGTTATGCCCGAATGTGGTAACATTCCTAACTGATGTGTTGAGTATAGCACCACAAGAAACCGTTTACAATACCTTTTTTCAAAATATTTTTTGGCAGTTTATGGGATGTTGACTCAGGTGCCTGTCACGACCCGGTTTTTGTCGAATAGTGAAATTTAATTTTGGTGCCTGCCACAACCCGAGTTTTGTCGATTTGGTCATTTGCTCCATAAAACAGTTTCCGATACATTTTGCAAAAAAGGAGTGATTGTATGGGAAGAAAGAAAAGAGATTGGTTACCAGATTACTTTTACCACATCGTTTGTCGCGGAAATAGAAGAGATGCATTATTTTTATCTGATCAGGACTACTTATCATTATTCCGTATCATGAACTATGTACACGAACGTCAGCCCTTTGAAATAGCGTGTTATTGCCTCATGACGAACCATTTCCACATTCTTCTTCGATCTCATGATCAGCCGATTTCCAAGGTGATGTCCCTAATTAATAAGCGGTATGCGTCCTACTTCAATACCAGGTACAACTTAACTGGTCATGTTTTTGAAGAACGGTTTTACGACAGCATTATCCCCGATCCGATTGCATTATTGAATGTTAGCTCCTACATTCACTTAAACCCCGTTTCTGCAGGTCTGGCAACTAATCCTGCTGATTACAAGTGGTGTAGCTACAGTTACTTTACAAACCAAAGACCTTTTCAGAAACACTACTCATTCCCCTTTTTAAACTTAGAAACCTTGCTCACACCATTTCAAGGGTCACCAAATAACAGAAAAAAATTATACCGGGATCATCTAATGAACTATAAGCTTAAGCATTTTGAACGAAAAACAAGGATAAACGCTTTTAAAAAGAACTAACCCTTTCGTCATTATTCTACAAATATCGAGTGGTGACAGGCACCGATATAGTAAATTGAGACTATAGTTTTTTCTTATTATGGAAATTTAATGTACTTTTTGTCGTATTTTACTTTATAATAGTAAAGCAATACAAAAACAGAGAATTTTTAGATGGGAGGATTTTTTTAAATTAGTAAATCATCAGAGAGGACTGAGAATATTATGCAACATTGTAAAGAATGCGGAGCAACTTTACCACTTGAAGCAAACTTTTGTAAAGAATGTGGCCATGCAATTCATTCAGAGGACTCTGCTCTAACACCAAAGCCACCGTCTAAATCAGTAAACCCTAAAACAAAACTACTACTTATAGTTGGCGCTATACTCCTATGCGTCATATTTGGCGGCTACAAACTAGGGGAATATCTAACTAGTAAAGAACGTCAAATCGCTCAAGTTGAATCTGCTCTGAACGAAAAGGATGATGAAGCTCTAGCGAAATTATTAACATCCACAGACAAAAAGTTAAAAATGAATGAAGAAGCTTTAAAAGGATTTATGAAGTACATCAAGCAAAATCCGGAACAAGTGCCATACATAGTGGAAACATTAAAAGAACAGTCGAAACACTATGATTCCTTGAACGCTCAAACAAAAGAAAACCAAGATTCCGCAGATGAATCTATGATTACTGGACTTATAAACTTAGAGAAAGGCAAGAAGGTCTTATTTTTTGATACTTATAAAATTACAATTAAGCCTGTTTATATGTCCCTTTATACGAACTATCAGGATACTGTTTTAAAGGTTAACGGCAAGGAAGTTGCCCAAGCAGATAAAGCGGAATATTCTAAAACAGTTGGACCATACTTACCAGGTATTTACACCGTAGAGGCGAACTTAAAAAATGACTATGTCACGTTAACTGGTAAACAGGAAGTATTTTTAAGTGGTACAGAAAAACAAGATGTAGATATGTACCTGGAAGGGGAAGAAGTTAACCTTTATTCATACATAGATGGTACGGACTTAAAGGGTAAAGTTCTCCTTAACGGAAAAGAAATAGATACAAATCCATTTAAAAACTCTTCTTTTGGACCAGTTGTAACAGATGGTTCCTTAAGCCTACAAGTACTTGCTGAGATGCCTTGGGGTAAAATGAAGTCGGATGAAATTGTAATTGATAGTTCTGAAGTGGAATTTGACTTAACCCAGGATAAAGACTTCCAACAATCTATTATGGATACTGTTGTTTTACATGCTAAGGAATGGATTGCCGCCTATACAAGTGGGGATACAACCAAGATTACTACAGCCACTCCTGAAAAAATAGAAGAGTATGTAACTGAAATTGAAGATGGTAAAGAAAGTGGGTATCTTTACACTGGTAGTTACTTAGGAACATCGTTTAACCTAGATTCCTTTTATCTATCTAAAAGCTCGGATACCAATCAGTGGGAAGTTGTAGTAGAAGTTACAGAATACTATAACAGTGACCATTATTATAAGGACGATAGTCCACAACCAAGTGAAAATATGTCGGATTTGAGCTACTCCTTAGTCTATGATGAAGATCAAAAGAAATGGCTAGTAGAAGATTATGGCTATAGCTGGGGCTTTAATAGCGAGAATATCCATGAATATAAAGAAGAAAGTCCTACCAAGTACACGTCTACTTGGGCAAAGTGATTTATTTATAACAACAGGAAAGGTATGATAACATGATCTGTCCAAATTGTAACCACGAAAATCAAGGTGGAAACTTTTGTGAAAAATGCGGAGCGAATTTAACTGCTGTTAACGAAACAGCTGCAACGGTTCAAGCGTCAGTGGATGAGAGCACAGCAGCTCAATCAACGAAAAACGAACAGGAATCAAACCAATATTTAGAGACTACAAAAAACGTGTCGAAGCAATACTTCGGGCATTTTGTCGACCGTCTAAAAAAACCTTATGAAAATAGCTATATGTCCGGTAGCGATCAATTTGTTAACGGAATTATTACAATGGTCTTATATGCACTTTTCATTCCTTTGATTTTCTTCTTTACACTTAAAGGTCTCATTTCCGATATCGATACATTCAGTGGAGGTCTTTTTGGTGGTTCAGCTGAAGCTTTCACCCCTCCATTTAGCGATGTCGTTGTAAAGCCGTTTTTTGCTTATTTTGTATTTATTGTTTTAGTGGCAATAACTTGTTTCGGAGCTATCACATTAGGTAAAGTTCAAGTAAATGTGAAAGAAGTTATCGGACGATTCGGTTCCTTCTTAGTTCCATTTGTTGCAATTTTATTAATAGCTCTCTTACTAAGCATCTTAAAAGTGAACTTCTCTTTAGTGATTCTGCTTATCGGAATGAGCGGATCTATGTTCATGGTTCCACCACTCGTAATCGCTAGCTTTAAACGTAATGGAAACCAAGGCTTGGACACATTTTATGGTTCACTGTTAACTTATGTAGTCATCTTTATCTTGTTGTATATAATGGGTGATTTCTTATTCGAAGCAGTGAAATCCGTCATATCATCCTTCCTATCATTTGGTTTTTAATAGTGAAGAAGCTCTTTAGAATTTACGGTTCTAAAGAGCTTTTTTATTCGACAAAATTCGGGTCGTGACAGGCACTGCCACTGTGGCACTGCCACTGCTATTTCTTTTCTTTTTCTTCTCGCATCATGAGCAGGTTTAATGGTTGGTTGGATCCTGTTATTAATTTATAAAAGAAAGTGGATGTAAGATTGTAGCCTTCTTCTATTTGCTCGGTTAGGTGACTCGCACGTTCATAGATGACAGACCGCAGGTTATCCAATTGGCGTGTTGTTTTTTCCATGAGTGCTTCTTGGTTTTCTAACCGATCGATAACTTTTTCCTGCTTATCTTCATTACCATCCATTTTCTCGGACATGTTCTTGTTTAGTTCCATAAGATCATTTAGTTGATCTTGCAAATCCTGATACTGTCCCAACTGGTGGATTATCTTTTGATTAGACTCCGTTAAGTGATTCAACTGATCCAGCATTTCTTGGTTTAGTAGCCCTTCTTCTTGAAGTGTTTTTTGAAGTTCTAGATTGTTAGCATCTAATTTTGTTAGCCATTCTTTCGTTTTATTTTCAAATTGTTCATGCTGAAGACTGCTTTCTTTAAGCTCTTCTAGCTGTTCTCCAATCTCATTCCAGTGCTTCGCTTTTCGATGTTCCTGCTGCTGATTTAACACCCGTAAATCATGCAAGGAACCAAGAAGCTTTTCATTCATTTTTTTCTGTTCTTCCACCATCTCGGTGAAGTAATTTATTTTAAAATTTTCTTGGTTACGTTCCCTTGGCTTTGTCTTACTTTTAAATATTCCAGGGTGTTTCCCAATGTTAAAAAATATCCCCACTTGTTCACACCACCTTTGTCACTTTTCTATTATCCTATGCACAGGAGATGGAATAAGGGACAGATCACTATGTTATATAAAGAAACCCCTTTTCTCCAAAAGGGGGTAGCGATCCACCATCATTTAAAGCCGATTACTTTTCTTTAAATTTGGTTTATTATCTTCTTTTCGTGTTCCAACAGCCACTCTTTTCTCCAAAGCTCTCCCGCATATCCGGTAAGAGATCCGTTCGCTCCAATGATGCGGTGGCACGGAACGACGATAGGGATTTGATTTTTACCATTCGCACTCCCAACCGCTCGTACCGCTTTTTCATTCCCAATTTGAATCGCGATATCTTTGTACGATCCTACTTCCGCATAAGGTATTGCAGTCAATGCTTGCCACACTTTCTTCTGAAAATCTGTACCCGTTAAGGCATATGGAAAATCAAACTCAATCCGTTCTCCATTAAAGTACTCTATAAGTTGAGCGTAACAAGCTTCTACAGCACCAGAGCGTCCTTCCACTCTCTCATTGGTCACTTCTTTTTTATCCGTAAAATGAATCGCGTGCACCGATTCCCCAGAACCAGTAATTTCTAAAATTCCAATCGGGGAGTCTAAGTCTACCGTGTAATCCTTATTCATCTAAATACCTCCATAGATAAAATGTAGCGAAGGCTTCCCATCCTTCCCAGGCTTTCGACCATTCCTTTATTTCTTCCAATGACGGTTTTCGATCCCAATTCAACCGCTTTTTTAAAGCATTATGTAGTCCAACATCTGCAATCGGAAAAGCAGACGGGTGTTGAAGACATCTCATGATACAGTAATCTGCTGTCCAAGCCCCTACCCCTCGAACCGAAACTAATTCAGCATGGATATTCGAATAAGACTGCATGTCCAGAAGAGATTTCTTACTCCTTTTTCCCGCTGCTATATCCTGAGCAACTCCAATCACATATTCCGCTTTTCTCGCACTGAATTGAAGCGCGGTCAAATCCTCTACCTGGAAGTTTGCTACGATTTGAGCCGATGGAAAGATCCAATACGTTTTCCCATCGAAAGAAAGGGACGAACCATAAGTCTCTACAAAACGTTTCTTCAATTTGTAAGCAAACGTAAGATTAATTTGTTGTCCAATAATAGCCCAAGTCAGTGCCTCAAATAAATCAGGGATGGAGACTATTCGCAGCCCGTCGTATAAAGATACGATTGGTTTCAACAGTTCATCCTGATTTGCTATTTGATAGAAAGCTTCTAGGTCTTGATCAAAACCGAACCACTCCCAAACATATCGGGCGACCTGCTCGCGTTCTGTTAGACTAGTATCCTTGTTCCGAATCTCTACCATCAAATGTCCACTATCGAAGGTCACCTTCAACAAAAGAAATGCCTCTTTTATTTCAATAAGCTTGTACACACTATCCCCGTTAATCTGATGCAAAATTTCAGAATCCGATCTACTTAAAAAGTGTAGGCATTCTGCATAACTGAACAGATTTGGAGGTATAATTTCCACCCATGTCTTATGGTCGTTCCATCGCATCATATCCACTCCTAGAAAGCTCTTTTCGATAGTCATTAGGGGATTGCTTCATCCACTTTTTGAATACTTTATAAAAATTTGAGGGACTCTTAAAGCCCACCCCATAACAAATATCCAGGTTAGTTTTACTCGTGTTTTCCAGCAGAAAAATCGCTTTACCAATTCGTACTTTTTCTAAATAACCTCTTGGCGTTACAGACGTCTCCTGCTTAAAAACTCTTTCTAGGTGGAAAGGACTTACTCCAACGTGACTTGCCAAATCATCTAAAGTAATTTTTTCTTTTGCGTGATTCACTAAAAAGGTTACAACCTGCTGAACCAAATCCACATGCGGGGAATGCTCCACCTCCGGCTGACACCTTTTACAAGCACGATACCCAGCCCTTTCCACTTCTGCTTTAAGAAGAAAAAACTCTACATTTTTCTTCTTAGGCTTTCTCGACCTACAAGAAGGTCTGCAATAAATCTTAGTCGTTTTAACAGCTGTAAAAAATAATCCATCGTAAGTCCGGTCACAGTTCAAAATGATCTTCCACATTTCTTCAAATGACAAGTCGATGCTGGACAAGCTATCCCCTCCAAGTCGTGCGTCCTTTACACTATTGTACCTCTTTTTGTCACCTTTTTCGTCCTTATTCTTGCTCTTATGGTCAAGAGCTGATCATCAAACTAATCCCCGTTTACATACATCATTACTTTAGAACAAACCATACTACGAAAAGGGTGGTGACTATTATGAAATTCAACAATTATGATGTAAAGATAGACCAAAATGGACAACTACAAATTGTTCTTCATGTAGATACATATTCGCAAGATTTCTTATCGGAGTTTAGTGTCGAGCTGGACCCTCGAGACCCTAGAAAAGACTCCTTAAAACAAACTGCACGAGCATTCGTTCGAAAACATTTTCCAAAATTAAAGATTGCTACCATCGTTGTAGTTGCTGGCTCCACCATTTTAGCTAGCTTCCCTGTGAGTAAAGTAGAGGCCCACGAGGTAACGTTTAATATGTCCTATCTCTACTTCGGAAACACGCAATCCTATATCACACAAATCGATCGAACGAAAGGAAACTTAAGCGTCGTTTCCCCGAGCTATTTTGACTTGAATGCAGACGGTTCATTAAAGATAACAGCACAGTTCGATCCTACGTTCATTAAGGAGATGCATGATCGTGGAATAAAGGTCGTCCCCTTCCTTAGCAATCACTGGGACCGAAGCCTTGGCCGCTCCGCTTTAGATAATAGGGAAAAACTTTCTAGCCAAATTGCAGAGTTCATGACTACGTATCAATTAGATGGTGTACAAGTGGATATCGAGAATGTAACAGACTTAGACCGCAGCGCCTACACCGATTTAGTTCGGTTGTTAAGAGAAAAAATCCCTCAAGGAAAAGAGGTTTCCGTAGCGGTAGCTGCTAATCCAAATGGTTGGGGAAAAGGATGGCATGGCTCTTACGATTACAAGGAGCTTGCAAAGTATGCCAATTACCTAATGGTGATGAGCTATGATGAAAGCTATGAAGGAAGCCCAGAAGGCCCTGTTGCAAGCTATGACTGGGTAGAGCGATCTATCCAATATGCCTTAAATCAAGAGGTTCCTCCCGAAAAAATTGTACTAGGCATTCCTTTTTATGGACGGTATTGGAAAGAGGGAGCTCAAACAGGTGGGCGCGGAATATCCAATCGAAGAGTAGAAGAGTTGATTGCGGAATATGGTGGGAAAGTAACTTTTGATGAAGCAAGTAAGTCACCTAAGGCTACCGTAACAATAGGATCTACACCTTTCACAGTAGCTGGAACCACCTTATCTTCAGGCACCTACCACATATGGTATGAAAATGCTGATTCTATTAAAGCAAAGCTAGAACTCGTTCATAAATACCATCTCAAAGGGACCGGTAGCTGGAGTCTAGGACAGGAGGATCCCTCTATTTGGCAAGATTATAAAAATTGGATTTCTCACGATGCCGATACAGCACCACCCGCGCTTCCAGAACCCGACGAGAAGGAAACATCTTATGACACGTATATTGTCCGTTCAGGGGATTCCTTATGGAAGATTGCAAGCATGTATCAGCTCACCGTCCAACAATTGAAAGCCATTAATGGATTAAATTCGGATGTCATTTATGTGGGACAAATGTTAATCGTATCTCCTTCTGCACCAACAAGTCCGACAACAGCATTGATACCAAAAACAACAAGTCCAACTGTACCGAAGCAGCCGACGGTTGTTCAGCCACCTAAGGTTACATCTCCTAGCCTAAAAGTAGGATCAAAAGGAACAGCGGTGACGAATCTACAAAATAACCTGAAGAAGCTTGGACTGTATAAAGGGAAAACGAATGGCACATTTGATACAGCAACCAAAAATTCGGTCATTGCCTTCCAAAAGAAATATAAACTGAAAGCAACCGGTGTTGCAGATGCAACGACACTCAAGAAAATCAATGATGTTGTGAAAAGTAGCACGAAGAAAGATCCAACACTTAAGGTTGGATCGAGAGGTTCTGCAGTAGTCGATTTACAAAACAAGCTGAAGAAAACGCGCCATTATAAGGGCAAAGCCCACGGAACGTATGATACTGCTACAAAGAATGCAGTTATTGCGTTCCAGAAAAAATACAAGCTGAAAGCAGATGGAATAGCGAATGCAACAACAATTTCAAAGCTGAGTGCCGTTACCAAACCCACTACTTCTGTAAAAAAATATCCGACTTTAAAAGTCGGGACAAAAGGGTCTGCCGTCACAGACTTACAAAATAAACTAAAGAAAACGGGCCACTATAAGAAAAGAGTTCACGGAACCTACGACTCGGCAACGAAAAGTGCTGTCATTGCTTTTCAAAAAAAGTATAAGTTAAAAGCCGATGGGATAGCTAGTCCTATTACATTAAGCAAATTAGATGCCGTTACAAGAGCAAAATAGACAATCAAACCCCAGGGCATTACGTCCCTGGGGTTACATATGATTCTAACTGTTCTCGAGTTAACTTCCCTTTAATACCAGGTACCTCAGCCATATAATCCATCATTTCAGAATCTGACAACCCGACTTCTCTTTTCAGTCCTTGCATGATGGTACTTAAGTATTCCAAAGATGGGGCATTAAGTTCCTCATTCTTCAGCCCTTCTGAAGAAGTAAACGTAAAAACAGGATATCCACCTTCTTCACCTACATATAGTACGTTACCATACCAACTTTTAAGGTATAAGTAGTTTCCCTGTTCCATCACTTTCTCTATGTCCAACGCTACACTTGAAACATGATTCTCCTGACTAACCACATCAAAAAATTGCTCCTTCGTAATCAAATACATATAACTGTAAGTATGCGAAATCGACTCCTTTTTGGGGTCAACAAAAGCAACCCCTTTGCCTTGCCACTGGGCCGCTTCTTTTGCAAAGTAAAGCTGGTGCTTCATCACATATGACTTTTCCTCAACAGGCAGTGATTGATCCCTGCAGCCCGGATTCTTCCTTGTGGATCCCTTCGGAGTTCCCCCTTTGATATAGCACAGGAATCGGTCTTTGTTCATATTAGAACCATAAGAGGCATACCAGACATACTCCGTTTGATTCACACTCAATCTCCCCTTTTCTGATGCCAAGCTAAAGCTCTTTGTTCCAATTCGGATACAAATCTTTCTTTACCTTGAATGTAAGATTCGATTTGATACGGAAACTTTTTCGCGAGTCTTTCTTTTAAGTCTCCGTAGGCTTTGGCTTCCTCTGGGAATGCCCGTAAATAGTCTCGGAGTGCAAGATGGCGTATGATCTCCGGACTTTTGTTTTCGTATATATGTACATGATGGGTCCGATTATCTCCACCTTTTTGAAAATAACGTCTCCCTCGAATCCCATTTTCTCCTTTAGGCTCATAGCCAATTGCAATCATGGAATCGTTAAAGCCATCCACCTGATGAATATTTTTCACTACAGGCATGATATCAATGATTGGTTTTGCCTTTAGTCCTTTTACGGAGGTACTGCCTATATGATGGATAGCTATTAGTTCCTCACCGAAAATACGACTCAGATGATCCGCTTCCTCTTCAAATAAGGACTTCCAACCCTCTTGATAAGGTAAAACATCTACTTTTCTCATCACTACGCACCTCACCATACTAATCACGACTACATGAACCCATTGTAACAAAAGATTTAATTTCCGAAGGGCTATTCCTCTTTGTAACGCCTGCCCGCAAAATAGGAAAAAGCTATCTCAAATGACCCCATACCAACCATTAGTTTACACCTAACTGTTGATAAGCATCATAAAAGATAGCTTTGTCTTTAAGCAGCATGATCCGATTCTTCGTTATCCGGTTTTGCAGCATCAATCATAAGAAAAATTGCAGAAAGAATGTGCATGATCATTCCTACGAAAGGAATCCACGCGATACAAGACGTAACTATTCCTAAAATGCTTCCTACAGAATCCCCGCCATCTCTTTTCGTTAAAACTAAAGTGATAATATGTAAGGCTAACATGATGCCTAATGGTGCCCAAAAAAGAGAAACCACGACTACTCCACCCAAAAACGGGATGCCTAGAAAAGCTTCTAACCCACCTGATACCCATTTCAATACCCTTGAAGTTGACATTTCATATCCTCCTTTCTGAAATCTTTAAACGAAAGAAATTATATCATATAAGTTGTATCTCTTGTTATCCTCTATTGAAAATAGAGGAAGCTGTAAAAGCTCCCCCTACGATATCTTATTCCACTAATATGTGTTATATTACTTAATCACCCGAAAAGACCCCGTACCAATCGTACAAACCGCTCCGCTTTCGTCCACAATCCTTCCTTCTGTGGTTAGCATGGTCCTTGATTCATGAATAATATCCGCATACACCGTTATTTTTTGTTTTTTTATTTGCGACATAAAGTGAATGTTTAGATTCGTCGTAACGGTGCTTTCCTCCGGTCTTGATGCCATCGTTACAAGTCCCATAGCATTATCTAACATACTTGCGTGAACTCCACCGTGTAAAATGCTAAGTAAATTAAGATGGTGATCTTTTACATCTAAGGAGATAATCACGTGTTTTTGACCCAATTCTATCATTTCACAACCCAAGTATCCCCAAAACGTTTTGTCTGCATCTTTTACCAGCTTCGCAATATAGCTATCCCAATCAAAGGAGGTTGCTTTATTCATCGTTTCACCCTTCCTCATATATAGGTGCAAAAAACCGCGGGCTCCAGTTGGAACAACCGCGGTCCGCATTCCCTTTCAAAGCATGAACTAAGCTTTATGATTCATTACTCGTTTCTAATTTCTTTTTCTCTTCCTCAACAACTACTCGACGCAACGTTTTTCCAACTAACGTTTTTGGAAGACTGTCCCTGAATTCATAGCTGCGCGGTACTTTATAAGAGGCTAATCGTTCTCGACAAAATGCTTCTAATTCTTGTTCGTCTGTTTGCGTCCCATTTTTCAGCACAACATAAGCTTTCACCGTTTCCCCACGATACGGATCCGGGATACCTGCTACTACCACATCCATAACAGCAGGATGATCAAACAATACCTCTTCTACCTCACGAGGATAGATATTAAATCCACCTGCAATGATGAGGTCTTTTTTTCGATCCATAATGTAGAAGAAGCCTTCATCATCCATCACAGCCATATCGCCCGTGTACAGCCAGCCCTCTCGTAATGTTTTACTAGTTTCAACAGGCTGGTTCCAATACCCTCTCATGACTTGTGGACCTTTTACAATAAGCTCGCCAACTTCTCCTAGTTCCAACTCTTCCCCTGTTTCAGGATCTACAACTCGAGCATCTGTATCCGGAAACGGAATGCCAATGGATCCAAGCTTGCGTTTTCCCCAAATGTTATTGGCATGTGTTACGGGAGAAGCCTCCGTTAGTCCATAGCCTTCAAGAAGCTTTCCACCGGTAACTTGTTCAAAGACTTCCTGTACCTCTCCAGGGAGTGGAGCCGCCCCACTAATACAAACTTCAATGGATGACAAATCAAAATCACCAATCTTTGGATGATTGATAAGGGCTATATACATCGTAGGTGCTCCCGGAAAAATAGACGGTTTCATTTTGTTTATAAGTTTAAGCGACTCGTCCGCATCAAACTTCGGTAACAAAAGCAATGTCCCCGCAAGTCTAACAGATTGATTCATCAACACCGTCATGCCAAACACATGAAAAAATGGCAGGACAGCTAAATAGCTTTCTTTCGCTTCTTCACTACGATAACTCCAGGCACGAGATTGAATCGTATTCGCCACTAAATTGTGGTGGGTGAGCATAACCCCTTTTGATAAACCTGTCGTCCCTCCCGTGTACTGAAGAAGTGCTAAATCATGCTCTGAGTCGATGTTGACTTGCACTGGTGAATCGGAAGCATCATCCAATACTCGTTTAAAGGAAAGAACATTTTCAGAATAATCTACATCGAGTGATTGCCCTTCTTTTTTCGCTTTAATTGGGTATAACACATTTTTCGGAAATGGTAAGTAATCTTTAATGGACGTATAGATTACGTTTTCCACTTTCGTTTGTGGAACCACTTTAGAAATTCGCTTGAACAAAATATCTAATCCAATTAACAGCTTAGCCCCCGAATCATTAAGCTGATGATCAAGCTCTCGCTCCATATAAGTCGGGTTCGTTTGCACCACAATGGCACCCACTAGTAGCGAACCATAATAAGCAATAACAGCTTGCGGGCAGTTCGGGAGCATAATAGCTACCCGATCGCCCTTTTGAATGCCTAGCTTTTGTAACGCATTTGCAAACCGATACGTTTCACTTAGTAATTCTTTATACTTCATTTTTCGACCAAGGAAATACAGTGCTGTATGTTCCGGATAGTTAGCCGCAGCGTCTAATAAAAATTGCGCCAAGTTTTGCTTCGGATAGTCATAGGAAGGCAAAACTTCCTTGGGGTAATGCTTTAACCATACTTTTTCTGACATTTTCAAACACCCCTTTTTGGCTTTCTAAATCACACTACGTATCTCTCAGAAGCAACAACACGTTCTGCAATTTCGCGTTTCAGTCCAACTGTATTAACCGGTGTCCGGCGAGCAAGCTTTTTCAACACAGACAATTGAGCACGAAGCATATCTCCAGATTCAATAGCAGCTAAAGCATCCTTTGCTAAGGATTCGATTTTATCAAAAGCTTCATGTACAAAGACTTGTGTCATCGCTATAGCATTTGCTGCTTTTTCTTCTCCTTGCTTATCAATCAGTTTTTTCGTTCTCAAGTAAGCGCTTTCTGCAGCGAACACTTGAATCATGATATCCGCTAAATGACTAAGCACCTCTTGTTCCTCTTCCAGCCTATGTTGATACTTTTGAACGGCCAGACCGCCGACCATAAGGAACATCTTTTTCGCCATGGAGATCAAATGCTGTTCTTGTTCTAAAAGACCTTCAAAGGTTTGACCAGGTATGAGTGTGAGCAGTTCGGATTGTAGGGCTTGAGCTTTTTGCATAAGTGGTAGCTCACCCTTCATTGCTCGTTTAACTAAGGTTCCTGGGATTAGAAGACGATTGATTTCATTCGTTCCTTCGAAAATACGATTGATTCTAGAATCCCGATAAATACGTTCTACTTTATATTCTTGAATAAAGCCGTAACCACCGTGAATTTGTACGCCTTCATCCGCTACAAAATCTAGCACTTCCGAGCCGAACACTTTGTTAATCGAGCATTCTAGGGCAAACTCTGCAATAGCTTTTGCGGAAGCAACCCCAGCATCTGGACTATTAAAATCGATATCACTCATGCCTTCATCCATCATACCTGCAGTACGATAGACCATGCTTTCTAAGGCAAACGTACGAATGTTCATATCAGCTAGCTTGTTACGGATAAGTGGGAAATTCGAAATTTGTTTGGAAAACTGTGTTCTTTCGTTTGCGTACTTAACGGAAAGCTCAATAATCTCTTTTGCTCCACCAAGACCGCCAACACCAAGCTTGTAACGGCCGATGTTTAGAATGTTAAAGGCGATGAGATGGCCTTTTCCAACCTCCCATAGCAGGTTTTCTACAGGAACCTTTACATCTTCTAAAATCAATGGACAAGTGGATGAACCTTTAATACCCATTTTCTTTTCTTCCGGTCCAATGCTCAATCCGTCCATCGTTCTTTCTACAATAAAGGTACTGAAATCTTTTCCGTCTACTTTGGCATAGACGATAAAGACATCGGCAAATCCAGCATTCGTAATAAACTGTTTCGTACCATTCAAGATATAATATTTTCCGTCGTCCGACAAGGTCGCCGTTGTTTTCGCTCCTAGTGCGTCAGATCCAGAGGATGGCTCTGTTAAGCAATACGCGGCAATCTTCTCTCCTGTGGCAAGCTGTGGTAAATATTTTTTCTTTTGTTCAACCGTTCCAAAATAGACAATAGGAAGAGTTCCAATTCCCACATGTGCTCCTAGAGATAGGGCAAAGGAAGATGCCTTCGATAAGCGTTCACTAATGAGTGTAGTACTCACCTTATCCAACCCAAGCCCTTCATACATTTCTGGAATATCGGCACCTAATAAGCCTAACTCTCCAGCTTTTTGTAGCAATTCAACCGTTAGATCATAGTTCAAGCCTTCGATTTCTTCATCTCTTGGTAACACTTCACCATCGACGAAATCTCGTGTTGTATCTGCTATCATCTTTTGTTCATCGGTCAACTCATCCGGTGTTACGATAGATTGAAAATCTACATCCTCAATAATAAAACTTCCACCAACCGTTTTCACTGCCATGTTCCATTTCCCCTTTGTTTTAAAATAACGGACTTAATCCGCATGAACCTCAAACACACCAGCGGCTCCCATACCGCCACCAATACACATAGATACCACTCCGTAGCCTCCACCACGACGCTTTAACTCATGAATCAAGGTAGAAGTTAGCTTTGTACCTGTACAACCTAGTGGGTGACCTAAAGCAATGGCACCACCGTTTACATTGACGATGTCTTCATCAATATTTAGCTCTCGAATAACTTGTAAGCATTGGGAAGCAAAAGCTTCGTTGATTTCAAACAGCTTCACATCCTCCTTGCTAACACCAGCCATTTCTAATGCCTTTGGAATGGCCTTAATGGGTCCTACACCCATGATTTCTGGTTCCACACCGGAAAGAGCAAAGGATTTGAAGGTTGCTAAAGGCTTTAATCCTAACTCCTCCGCTTTTTCTTTACTCATGATGACGCAAGCTGCTGCCCCATCACTCATTTGGGAGGAGTTTCCTGCCGTAACGGTGCCTTTTTGCTTAAAAGCTGGCCGTAGTCCTCCCAGCACTTCTGCTGTTGTTCCTTCACGAACCCCTTCATCGGTATCGAACGTGACTTGTTTTTCCCATCGCTTGCCGCTGTCATCCACACCAGATAAAGATGTGTGAACAGGAACGACTTCTTCCTGGAATTTACCTTCCTTGATCGCGGCCGCAGCTTTTTGATGACTAGATGCGGCGAAGGCATCTTGGTCTTCTCGTGATACTCCAAAACGACTGGCGACTTCCTCCGCGGTAAAGCCCATGCCCATATAAGCTTCTGGAAGTTCCTCCACAATTTTCGGGTGTGGAGCGAGTTTGAAGCCTGTCATCGGGACATGGCTCATGCTCTCTACACCTCCCGCAATAATGACATCTGCATGCCCAAGCATCACTCTCTCTGCTGCAAATGCAATCGACTGCAGTCCCGAGGAGCAGAATCGATTAATGGTTAGCGCTGGTGTCGTTACTGGAAACCCTGCATAGAGAGACATCGTTCTTGCAAAGTTAAGCCCTTGTTCCCCTTCTGGCATGGCACAACCAATAATGATGTCCTCTACATCTTCCTTTTTTAAGCCCGGCGCTCGTTCTACGACCGCTTCTAATACGGTTTTCCCTAAATCTTCTGCACGTGTTTGTGCTAATGTTCCTTTTTTCGCTCGACCCACTGCCGTACGAGCAATGGATACAATAACCGCTTCCTTCATTCTGTCACCCCTTTTCATTAATTGCGCAATGGCTTTCCTTTACTTAACATGTATTGCATCCGTTGCTGCGTTTTTGGCTCTCCACAAAGACTTAGGAAAGCTTCTCTTTCTAAGTCCAGCATGTATTGCTCGGTTACTAATGTTCCTGCTGGTACATCTCCACCTGCCAAAACGTGTGCAAGCTTATTCGCAATCAGATAGTCGTGATCACTAACCAAGCCTCCAAGTTTCATTTGATGAGCGCCTAACTGCATGACCGCTTTTCCATCTCTTCCAACTACACGGATTTTTTCTTCCGGTTTCGGAGTGTACCCGTTTTGTACAAGCTGAAGAGCTGCCTTTTTCGCTTCATAGATGAGATGGTCTTGGTTCGTTATAAAAGTGTCTGTTTGGCGCATGTAGCCAAGTTTTTTCGCATCAGCAGCACTTGTCGATACTTTTGCCATTCCTACGTTTTCAAAGATTTGATTCACATAGGGCTGAAGGTCCGCTTCTCGATTTGTAACCGATTGACTTAAGCGAAGTGTTAATTCTTTACAGCCGCCACCGGCAGGGATTAAGCCAACCCCAACTTCTACCAATCCATAATAGGTTTCAGCTGCAGCCACAACTTGATCAGCCGGCATACAAACCTCTACTCCACCACCTAAAGCCATTCGATGAGGAGCTGCGACAACAGGCTTTTCAAAATGCTTTAGAGTGTACATGGTGTTTTGGAACATGCGAATGATTTGATCGACTTCATCCCACTCTTCGTCTTGTGCTTCCATTAACAGAATCATAAGGTTAGCACCGACGCAGAAGTTGCGACCTTGGTTTGCAATCACTAATCCTTCATAATTTTGACGAACCTCTTCCATGCTCTGCTGAATCATGAGAAGAATATCGGCACCAATGGCGTTATTCGGAGAATGGAACTCCAAGCAGGCAATTCCGTCTCCCAAATCTATCAAACTAGCACCACTATTTGCTTTAATGACTTTATTCTGTTCTTTTAAGGAACGTAGCGTAATAATCTCTGGCTTTTCTTCCTTGGCATGGAAGGCTCCACTGAATGCATAAAGGGTTTGTTGGTTTTCTTTCGTGTAGAAAGACTCATGCCCTTCCGCAATCCAATCCTTCACCCATTCCGGAACGTTTAGGCCTTCTGCTTCCATCCTTTGAACAGAGCGAGTTAAACCAATTGCATCCCATGTCTCAAATGGTCCTAACTCCCAGTTGAAGCCCCACTTCATGGCTTCATCGATTTCAACAATCGTATCGGCAATCTCTCCTACTTTCTCAGCAGAATAAATAAGTACCTGTTTGAGAATGTTCCAAGCTAACTCCGAATGACGATCCTTCCCACTCAACAATGCTTGCACCTTTTTCTTGGAGCCCTTTGCTAGCTTTGCAGCTTCTAAGGAAGCTCCACTCACCTTTTGTTGAGCATCGTATTCCATCGTTTCTAGATTTAGAGATAGAATTTGTTTTCCTTTTTCGTTCTTTATCTTTTTATAGAAACCTTGACCAGCTTTTTCTCCAATCCAACCTTTATCGACCATATCTTTAAGGACTGGAGGAACATCAAATACTGCTTTCTCTTGTTCATCGCTTACTTTTTCAAACACGTTGTGAGCAACGTGAACGAATGTATCCAGACCAACTAAGTCAAGTGTACGGAATGTGGCACTCTTTGGACGCCCCATAGCGGGACCTGTTACAGCGTCTACTTCCTCTACGGAATACCCTTCTTGCATCATTTCCGACAAAGTTACTAAGAGTCCGTACGTGCCTATTCGATTGGCGATAAAGTTAGGTGTATCCTTGGCTAGAACAACTCCCTTTCCTAGCTTCTTCTCCCCAAATTGTTTCATTGATTCCACCAGTTCCGGATTCGTCTGGTCACCAGGAATGATTTCTAATAGTTTCATATATCTTGGTGGGTTGAAGAAATGGGTACCTAGGAAATGCTCTTTAAAAGCGTCACTTCTTTCTTCCACCATTGCATTGATAGAGATACCTGATGTATTGGAGCTTACGACAATGCCTTCTTCCCAAACCTGCTCAATCTTTTCATAAAGCTGATGTTTAATAGCTAGATTTTCTACTACTACTTCGATAACCCAATCAACCTCTTTAATTTTGACCAGGTCGTCTTCTATATTCCCTGGTGTAATCAAGGATGCGAAATCAGAATCATACAAAGGTGCTGGATTTGTTTTCTTTAGTTTTTTAATGGCACTTGTTGCTAGTCGATTTCTTACCACAGGACTATCTAATGTTAGTCCTTTCTTTTTTTCCTCCTCCGTTACGTCCTTAGGAACAATATCGAGAAGGAATGTTGGGATTCCTACATTAGCGAGATGGGCTGCAATACTTGCACCCATGACACCAGAGCCGATAACGGCTGCCTTTCGAATGTTTCTTGCCATACTTTTCCCTCCTAATTTACATCGCCTTTTTGTCTTTCTCTACACCTACACCAAATACAGCTTCCTCTAGAATTTCGGCAATATCTCTTGCTCGAACTCTTTCTTCCACTTCCTTCGATTTTGTTCCATCCTCTAGCATGGTAAGACAGAATGGACAAGCACTACTAATGATGGTTGGATTCACTTCTAACGCTTGCTCGGTTCGTGCGATATTTACACGTTTCCCAGCTGTTTCTTCCATCCACATCATGCCGCCACCAGCACCACAGCACATGCCGTTTTCCCGGCTACGGTCCATCTCTACGACTTCCACCCCTTTAATGGCTCGAAGGATATCTCTAGGCTGATCATATATATTGTTATAGCGTCCTAGATAACAAGAATCGTGATACGTAATACGTTCGTTCAGTTCATATTGCGGGGAGAGTCTTCCTTGTTTCACCAGTTGATCCAATAGTTCTGTATGGTGAAGCACCTCTACCCCTTCCAGACCAAACTCTGGATATTCATTTTTTAATGTATTAAACGTATGCGGACAAGCGGTTACGATCTTCTTCACGTTATATTTCTGGAACGTCGCAATGTTTTCCATACAAAGCTCCTGGAAAAGCAACTCGTTCCCCATACGGCGAGGAGTGTCCCCGGAGTTCTTCTCTTCATTACCAAGAATGGCAAAGTTCACTTCCGCTTCATTTAGTAATCTCGCAAAAGCTCTAGATACTTTTAAACTACGGTTATCGTAAGAGCCCATTGAGCCAACAAAGTATAAAACATCAAAATCGGGGTTTTCTTTCACAGTAGGAACTGGAATTCCATCAATATCTTCGGTCCATTTCGCGCGATCATTTCGATTGATTCCCCAAGGGTTCCCTTGACGCTCAATGTTTTGCATCGCCCGTTGTCCTTCCTGTGGTACACTACCTTCCATCAAAACAAGGTGTCTACGTAAATCGATGATTTTATCAACATGCTCGTTGCCTACAGGACATTGATCCTCACAGTTTCGGCAAGTCGTACATGCCCAAATTTCTTCTCCGGTCATCACGTCACCGATAAGATTCATATCCTCGGCTTTCTTCTCTCCTGTTGACCAAAGCATTTTTTGGAGGCTGATGGTTGGTTCAATGTTTGTGATGGAATCGCTGCTCCAGTTTGTATCCAATCCACCATCTGGATGTTGGAACGAATGAGAGCCAGATTCAGAGAAAGCATATGCTGGTACCCAAGGTGACTTCGATGTAAGAACGGCTCCTTTTTCCGTTAAGTGATCTCGTAATTTCGCAATTAAATGCATGGGAGAAAGAATTTTTCCTGTGTTGGATGCTGGACATACATTCGTACAACGTCCACACTCAACACAAGCGTAAAAATCAATCATTTGCTTTTGCGTAAAGTCTTCAATCTTTCCGACACCAAAGGATTCAGCTTCTTCATCCTCTAAATCTAATGATGTTAATTTTCCAACTGGTTCGGTTTTTCTAAGTAAAATATTGATCGGTGCGACCATAAGGTGAAAGTGTTTCGATTGTGGTACATAAATGAGAAAAGAAAGTAAAATCAGTAAATGCGCCCACCAGAAGATATAGAAGAAAACGGTAGCTGCTGTCGTTCCCACTCCGGAAAAGGCAGCAGCAATCATAGAAGAAACCGGCGCATACCAGGAAAAGTCCATATCATGAATGATTCGTTCAAAACCTAATGTAAATAAGACGGTAAACATTAAGGAAAAAATTAAGAAAATAACGATACTCGGCTTCCAGCCTCTTTTTAAACGAGCTAACTTCTCCCCGTAGCGACGGTATGCAGCATAGCCTACCGCTAAAAAGATGAGGAAGACGGTAATCTCTTGAATGAGGCCAAATACATGGTACCCAGGAATGGGTAGCCCCTTTGCACCAAGTCCTTTTACAATAATGTCTAACGCTCCAAATTGTAGAATGATAAACCCGTAAAAGATAACCACATGCATGATACCGCTCTTCTTATCCTTTAAGAGCTTTTGCTGCCCCAATACTTGAACAACAGCGGTTTTAAATCGCTCCTTCAACTGTTTTTCCATCGTGACGGGCTGCCCAAGCTTTACGTATAAATAACGATGATAGACAACCTTCGCAAACAGATACAAGCTGTAACCGCTTACAATTAAGAAGGCAAAAAATTGCACCCACTGCCAACCCACAACGACCATTCCTTTCTAGTAAAATTACTGTTCTGCATAAATTTTCAATTCTTACAACCAAGATATGAAACTCTTAATCAAAAAGACTAGTAAAATTCCTCTGATAATCATTGACACTTCCAAGGAATTCGAATATGATTAAGAAAAATGAATGACCATTCATTCATTGGTTGATTAAATTTTAACACTGGGGTGCCATTATGACAAGTAGAAAAAAAGAAAAATATCATTTAATCCTCGAAGGCGCTCTCCAAGTTTTTGCCGAAAACGGGTATCACGCCTCGCAAGTTTCTAAGATTGCAAAGGTTGCAGGGGTCGCGGATGGAACGATTTATTTGTACTTTAAAAATAAAGAAGACATCCTCATTTCCTTATTTCGAGAAAAGCTTGGAGAACTAGTTGGAAAGTTTGAAGCAAGTATTGAGCACATCACGGACGCGGCTGAGGCCATTCAGGAAATATGTAGAATCCACTACACAGAGCTTGAGGCAAATGTTCCACTCGCATACGTGACGCAAATCGAGCTACGGCAAAGCAACTTAGAAATGAGAAAAGCAATCGGGCAAACCGTTAAACCGTACATCAAGTTGCTGGAAGGCGTTATTCGTAAAGGTATGGAAGACGGGACATTCCGAGCAGATTTAGATGTGAAGCTTACGCGCTTACTGCTTTTCGGTGCAATGGATGAAGTAGTGACCACTTGGTTGATTGCAGGACAAAAATATTCGTTATCGGAGCAAGTTGAGAAGACTGTTGAGTTCTTTTTAAAGGGATTAAAAGCATAAGGTGGTTGCATACACGCAATCCCTTTGCTTCTATCATAAAGCTTCTACAATCTGAAAGGAGAAGGATTCATGAACATTTACGTTATTTTAAAGCAGACCTTTGATACAGAAGAGAAAATTGCCATTGAGAATGGTCAAATCACAGAGGACGGGGTTCAATTTGTTATTAACCCGTACGACGAATACGCGGTAGAAGAAGCCATTCAAATTCGCGACGCACAAGATGGAAGCATTTACGTTGTCTCAGTGGGACCTGAAAGAAGTACGGAAGCGTTGAGAACTGCTCTAGCAATGGGTGCAGACGAAGCTGTACTTATCTCAGACGAACGGATTGGTTCTGATGAATACAGTGTGTCGAAGATCCTAGCGTCTTACTTAGGTAGCCAATCTGTTGACCTAGTCTTAGGTGGTTACTTTTCCGTGGATAGCGGTGGTGGCCAAGTAGGCATCCGCTTAGCAGAGCTACTTGATATGCCACACGTTGGGTCCATAACGGAGCTTAACATTGCAGATGGCAAAGCAACAGCAACTCGGGACGCGGAAGGTGATCAGGAAACGGTGGAGGTTACCCTACCGGCGCTATTCACAGCACAACAAGGACTAAATGAACCTCGTTACCCTAGCTTACCTGGAATCATGAAAGCAAAGAAAAAGCCATTTACACAGCTCTCTTTAGATAATCTGGATATTTCCGAAGGGGACCTTGTTGCTAAAACAGAGCGTAAAAATATTTCCCTTCCTCCTGAAAGAGAAGAAGGAAGAATGTTATCCGGAGAAGTGTCTGATCAAGTGAAAGAGCTTGTGGACCAATTAAAAAATAAATCGAAAGTGATATAAGGAGGCCTATTCATGAGTAAAACAATCTTAGTTGTTGCAGAGCAACGTGATGGAAAGCTGCGTCAAGTAACCTATGAGGCTATTCAAGCTGCTAAATTATCTTCTAGTGAAGGGGACCTTATACATCTGGCAGTATTAGGATCCGACCTGGGAGGGTTACAGGATACTCTGTCCTCTCTTGATGTCGAAAAAGTCTTTGTAGTGGATGATACAGACTTAGAAAATTATAATCCGGAAGCCTATTCTAATGCCCTTTCGCAAGTTCTAGATTCAGAAAACCCAGAAGGAATTGTATTTGGTCATACAGCAGTTGGCCGAGACCTGGCACCGGTCATCTCAGCGAAACTTAACGCAGGGCAAATTTCAGATGTGACCGCCATCGATAGCTCTGTGGAAGGCACGTTATACACTCGTCCTATATATGCCGGAAAAGCCTTTGAACAGAAAACATTCCAAAGTGTGCCATGGGTATTGACAGTTCGTCCAAATAATATTGAATCAGATTCAGCGCAGGGTACTCCTGAAGTAGAGCATGTAAGCTATCAGAAACCTTCGTCCATACGCACTGTTATACAGGAAGTCGTCCGCAAAACATCCGGAAAGTTGGATTTAACCGAAGCAAAAGTAGTTGTCGCTGGTGGTCGTGGGGTAAAAAGTGCCGAAGGCTTCAAGCCGTTAGAAGAGTTGGCAGACGTATTAGGTGGAGCCGTCGGTGCTTCCCGTGGAGCGTGTGACGCAGGCTACTGTGACTACTCCTTACAAATTGGTCAAACCGGAAAAGTAGTCACACCAGAGATCTATATTGCCTGCGGTATCAGCGGAGCAATCCAGCACGTGGCTGGGATGAGTCAGTCCAAAATTATTGTAGCTATTAACAAAGATTCCGAAGCTCCAATCTTTAAAATTGCTGATTATGGCATTGTCGGAGATATATTCGAAGTCATTCCACTATTGACAGAAGAATTCCGCAAAGTCGTGGCAACAAATTAAAGAAAATTCGGGTGGTGGCACCACCCAAATTTTCTTGTTTCACGGATGTTTATCCGTAAATATAGACTAAAAAACCATCAGACCTATACACAGAAGAATAAACAGAGCTAATAAACTATATAAAATAACGTTCTGTTTGTTTTTTTCTCGAACAAATTGTCTTAACAAATATATAGATAACCCTAGAAATAGAAAGTTGAAGATAATAGCAGTTACAACTTGATTAAGATAATTATAAATTGAAAGATACGAAATGACATACACTGTTATAAAAATCCATAAAAAAAGGATTTTCATTTTTCTTCATCCCCCTCATCAAAATAAAAGTACTTTTCCTTTTTCATTATAGATAGCTTTCCCTAGCTTAATTCCAGGCTGACAATTCTCTATGGAGACCATTCTCATCATCCCACCCTTAACCGCAACCTTTAGTCTACATCTAATATACTATCAACAAGGACTTATGACATAGACACATTTGAACAAATTTCGCGGATATAAGTCATGATACTTGTAAAATTGACTTTTATTGCAGGATAATGATAATAATTCCTGTTTAAAGGGAGTGGTCTAGAAACAGCTATAATCGGCTGTACAAGTAAAGAGAATTAATAGGAAACAGAAGCTACCTTAAGGTCACTTTTGTATCATCGTTTTTCAATTGGTAACACTAACATATGGATTAACTTGTTAAAGGAGACATACTATGAATTACAAAAATATCACCGTTGCTGGAAGTGGAGTATTAGGGAGTCAAATTGCTTTTCAAACTGCATTTCACGGTTTTAATGTTACCGTCTATGACATTAACGATGAAGCATTAGAAAAAGCAAAAGAACGAATCGAAAAGTTAAAAGGGCGTTATCAAGAGGACTTAAAAGCTACGGAGGAAGAAGTGAACGCAGCTTATGATCGCATGTCGTTTTACTCTGACTTAGCAAAAGCTGTTTCGGAAGCTGATCTCGCCATTGAAGCTATCCCGGAAGTGGTTCAAATTAAAACCGACTTTTATAAAAAGTTAGGTGAGATAGCACCGGAAAAAACCATATTTGCGACCAACTCATCTACCCTATTACCAAGCCAGTTTGCAGAAGCAACGGGGCGCCCAGAAAAATTCCTAGCTTTACACTTCGCCAATGAAATTTGGTTAAATAATACGGCAGAAGTGATGAAGCATCCGGGAACGGATATGAAAGTATTTGATGAAGTAATCGAGTTTGCAAAAGCAATTGGGATGGTTGCCTTACCTTTACATAAAGAACAACCAGGATATATTTTAAATTCCTTGTTGGTTCCTTTATTAGATGCCGCTGAAATGCTCTTAGTAAGAGAAGTTGCAGACGTCGAAACTATAGACAAAACATGGATGATTGCAACAGGCGCACCTAAAGGACCTTTCGCTATATTAGACGTAGTAGGAATCACCACGGCTTATAATATTGTCCATGCAAAAGCGGAAGCGACCGGCAATGAAGAAATGAAAAAGTTAGCGAAATTATTGAAGACAGAGTATATAGATAAAGGAAAGCTAGGAACCGCAACAGGAGAAGGGTTCTATACGTATCCTAACCCTAGTTACATGGATCCTGATTTTCTAAAAAACTAACATAAAAGAAGAAATAAAATCCCTGTTTAAAGACCAAATCATTTCGATTTGGTCTTCCTTTATATTCACCACTGATTTAAGTAAAAGATGAGTGATATAATAGAAGTATGATTAAATCGAAACGGCGGTGATTACTATGTTATCGCAACAGGAAATTCTTGATGAGCTTTCAAAAAACTTAAAAAAATGGAATGCTCAATACGGAGTAAAGAGCATTGCTTTGTTTGGATCATATTCCCGCAACGAACAAGAGGATTCCAGTGATATTGATCTTCTAGTAGAGTTTTATGAGGAAGCTATGACATTTGATAACTATATGGACTTAAAGTTACTCCTTGAAGATTTGTTTCAAAAGTCAGTGGACTTGGTTATATTAGACGATATAAAGCCCGCCCTTAAACCAAGTATAATGAGGAGTGCTAAGTATGCAGAGGGAGCCTAAAGTCTTTTTAGAAGATATCTATAATGCTGCAGTCAAAATTGAAACTTTTACAAAAGGGCAATCCTTTGATGACTTTTTAGATAATGATTTAGTTTCTGATGCGGTAGTAAAAAACATACTAGTTATCGGAGAGGCAACGAAAAATATTCCTGAGCAGATTAGAAAAGAGAATCCACACATTGAATGGAGAAAGATGGCTGGTATGAGAGATATGATGATTCATGGTTATTTCTCTATAAACTATCGTATTGTATGGGATGTTGTCCAAAATAAAATTCCTGAATTAATACAACAAATTAAAGAGCTTTTATAATATTGTTGCTAACCCCGTTTCTATCCATGATAATAGGAGAAATACAAAAACGGGGAGCGAGTGCCATGAGCCACATAGGGGAAGATCACTGGAATGCAAGTCTTTATGACAGGAAACATGCTTTTGTATCTGAATATGGGAACGATCTAGTTACCTTACTAGCACCACAAAAAGGAGAGGCCATCCTTGATGTGGGCTGTGGAACTGGCGATTTAGCAAATACATTGGTAGAGCTAGGTGTGGAAGTAACAGGCATTGATCAGTCCGAAAATATGATTCAGCAAGCCAGTACTAAATATCCACACATTCCTTTCGTAGTAAAAAATGTGTTGAATCTAGAATTCAATAACAAATTCCATGCAATTTTTTCAAATGCTACTCTCCACTGGGTTAAACGGCCACAAGTAGCCTTGAACAAAATGTACAACAGCTTAAAAACAGGCGGAAGATTCGTTGCGGAATTTGGTGGTCAAGGAAATGTAAAACTGATAACGGATGAATTAATCAATCAACTTAATCTTGAAGGGATTTCCTACACAGATGAGCAGTTTCCATGGTACTTCCCAAGTATAGGTGAATACTCTACTTTAATGGAAGAGGCAGGGTTTAGAGTAGTATTTGCTCAACATTTTGATCGACCTACTCCTCTAGAAGGGGAAAATGGATTGAGAAATTGGATGGATATGTTTGCAGGGAATCTGCTTGCAAGCTTAACAGAAGATACCAGAGAACGGATTATTTTTAATGTAGAAAACAAGTTAAAAAAAGATCTATACAAAGATGGTCAATGGATTGCGGATTATAAAAGACTACGCGTTTTTGGGCTTAAAGAAGCAATTTCTTAATGACCTTAAAAGCACGTGAGTTCCTTAGGGAATAAGGGATGTAGCGTAATCTCTAACTCACACGTATAACTGAAAATCACAAATTTATTGTTATCCATTCCGTCTCTTTAGGAAAATCATCCCGAGAAAGCTTCTTGCCAGTTATAAATTGTCTATAAGAGCTTATTGTTCCATCATGAGAAACTACATATATTCTTGTCTCCCCCGTTTGGTAACACCATTCCAGAAACTTTTCTGCAATTTCTTTGAACTCTTGGTCGGATGAAGTATTTATCCCTTTAGTCCAAAATTCCTTTGATAAATCTTCATCAAAGGACATATCAGGGAACTCATCTTTTATTTTTTCTCTTGTTAAAAGCTCATCACAGGGCAAAGTCTTCCATTCCCGTTTTTGAGGAAACATTCTCGGAGATACCAATGGACTTACTATTTTCTGACATGCTACAGCTTCACTCCAAATCAGGGCTGTTTGCAATGTTCTTCTTACAGGACTGACCACTATCACATCTGTTTTAGTCAAAGGAAATTGTTTTCTTAGTGCTTTGGCCTGACTGATCCCTTCTTCAGTCAATGAAGGGTCTGAAATTTGTAAACTTTGAGGTAAATCCAAGGTATGTTCACCCTGACCATGTCTAATTAATACTACCTCCACTCTAACTCACCCTCTCAAAAGCAAACGCTCATTTAAAGAAACGACTTTCCTATTTAACAAATCGCCAGTGTCTTAATATACCATTCTTCAGATTCTATGCGATAAGTATAGTAGTTAACTCTTCTGTCTTAAGCTATGCTTTCTTAACAAACATCAGATTTAGGTTTACTCCTCATACAGAAGACCCGTATTCTCCGAAATCACATCGATAATTTCAATCATCTTATCCCCTTCTACCCTCTTTATATGGAACTTTTTACTCTTGAACAATTGCACCCATTCACTACATAAGAAATTTAATTTTTAACCCATACTGCCTTCGTATAAGCTATCCTCATACCCGCTCTTTCCATATTATTTTGACTTACAGAACCGAATTTTGCTTGACCTACGGCTAAATCACACTGTTCTAATGTAGCTTGATTAAGCCGTTTCTTTATTAAAGAACTTTGAATTCCCTTGTTTCTTAGAGATGGAACAGTTGCTGCTGCAGCAAGAGTAGCTACACCGTCTTTAATGAACAAAACTCCAATACCAGCAGGTTCGTTATCCATACTTGCAAGATAAAAAGTCCAATACTTATTGTTATAAAGTATTTCGTTATTTTGAGCTACTCCACTTTTTAAAAATGCTGGCATTTGGAAACCTTTTGTATAAATTTCAGCAAACATATCAAATTCATCTTCCTTTAACGGACGAATGGATATCCGCGAGTCCATGAACTCCTCGGATAATCCCGATTTCATAGGCTTATAAAGTGTAGTATGAAAATCTAACTGATAGAATCCTAATTGGTTCAAATATGTTAATAAATCTGGAGAAACGTATCCCGGGGACAGATCAAACCGGACAGGTATATCTTTTTGTTTGTAAAATTCAATGATTTTCTCTACATGATTTTCATCTCCTGCTTTTAAACCTTTAATCGTATTAAATGATGGACCTGGAATGTTCTTTACGGAAAACGCTGTTGCATTTCCAAACTTTTGTATTTCTACTCCCATAGGATTTCCTTTTATTTCTTTTATTGCATTCAGTCTAGAAATTAAACAATCCATTTCCGATAGTTCCAATCTATCTGCTAGGTCTCTATTCATAACAAAGGTCATTTTCCCACTTCCTAATTCAGTAATTTTCTTTTTGCTCTTCCCAAGTAATTCGATAAGAAAACAAGATAACCTTTTTCATTTCTTTGCAACACATCTAGAAAACCGTTCTATCCTCTTGGCACTCACAAGCAAAAACTCTTCCACTCTCACATTTTCAATATTTTTACATTCAGTTAACCTCCAGTTAATAGAGTTTCTTTATAATCAAAGCTGTGACTTTCTCACTAGATTAGGAGGCTACATCTTTGAAAATTGTGTTAAAAGATCTTTCCATGAAATTTGATGACGTGGTAGCCGTAGACCAATTAAATGTGACTATACAGGAAGGAGAGCTTGTCTCCCTTTTAGGACCGAGTGGCTGCGGAAAAAGTACCACCCTTTTTATGCTCGCTGGACTGTACAAGCCTACATCAGGAGATTTGTACTTTGGAGAAAAAAGGATAAACGATGTAGAACCAGAGCACCGGGAAATCGGAATGGTATTCCAAAACTACGCCCTTTACCCTCATATGTCGGTACTTAAAAACATCATGTTTCCATTAAAGATGATTAAAGTACCCAAAAAAGAGGCTCAAGAGCGGGCCATTGAAATAGCGAAGCTTGTCCATATCGATCATCTACTTGACCGTAAGCCGGGCCAGCTGTCCGGTGGTCAACAACAACGAGTTGCGATCGCTCGTGCCTTAGTAAAGGAACCGAAACTATTACTCTTAGACGAGCCACTTTCCAACTTAGATGCCAGATTACGATTGGAAATGCGCGAAGAAATACGACGTATTCAACAACAAGTCGGAATTACGACCATTTTCGTTACGCATGATCAGGAGGAAGCGATGAGTATTTCGGACAAGGTCCTTTTAATGAAGAGCGGGCAGCACCAACAATATTCAGCCCCACAAAACATGTATGACAAACCCGTCAATATGTTCGTTGGGACCTTTATGGGAAGCCCCCCGATTAATATGATTCCGGTTCAATATAATCGGGAAGCTAATGCCCTTCAATTGAACGATACGAAGAATACTTTATCCATCCATCAACAAATTGACCCATCTTACCAAGCCGAATTGGTACTCGGTGTTAGACCAGAGGATTTTATGATGCTAGAAGACAACGACTCGCCTGACGCACTACTTGCAAAGGTCCTTGTTGTGGAAAGGATTGGACGAGACACCTTGCTTAACGCCTTGATTGGGGACAAGCAAATCCGAGTGCTTATCGAGCCAGATATCCCTATCCAGCGTGGTGACATTGTAAAACTTGGCGTACGACCACATCGCTATCATTTATTTGATCAAGATACTGGCCACAACGTGCTGCTAAACCAATCCTAAAGGAGGGCCTATCCTTGAACGAAAAAGCAACTTTATCATCAACTTTAAAAGCTCTTCTGTATTTGTTACCCGCTCTAGTTATTCTAGGTGTTTTCAATATTTATCCCATCATTAAATCTTTCTTAATGAGTCTTTATACGGACTATGACTACTTTAACGATATCGTAAACGAATATGGCTTGGATAACTTCGTTTACATCTTCCAGGATCCTGAGTTTTGGTTGTCTATGAAAAACACGATCATTTTTGTCCTTGGAGTTGTTCCAATCTCCATTATTATTTCGCTTGGCATTGCGATTCTATTAAACTCCCAGATCAAATTTAGAGGTTTTTTTCGGACTATCTATTTTATCCCATTTGTTACGTCAGTCGTTGCCATATCGATTGTTTGGCGCTGGATTTTTCACACAGATTACGGGCTACTCAATTATTTTCTTGGACTGTTTGGAGTTTCACCGATTGAATGGTTAACAGATCCTACATGGGCCATGCCTTCCTTAATTATTTTGAGTATTTGGAAAGGACTTGGCTACAATATTGTCATTTTTCTTGCAGGCTTACAAACCATTAACAAGCAATATTATTTAGCTGCACAAATCGATGGCGCTTCATCTTGGAAACGATTTTTACATATAACCGTTCCTTTACTGTCTTCAACTACGTTTTTTATTTCGATCGTTTCTATTATTAATTCTTTTAAAGTCTTCGATGAAGTGTTTGCCTTATTTGATGGAAAACCAGGTCCTGCTTACAGTGCTCAAACCGTTGTTTACTACATTTTCGAGCATTTCTATAACAACTGGGAATTCGGCATTGCGTCCGCAGCAGCTTACGTCTTGTTCCTTGTGATATTCGTCTTTACCCTCATCCAACTCTATATCGGAAAACGGAAAGTTACGTACTAGAAAGGGGGACAAATCATGCCTAAAAAAGCTGCACTTTCCAAAGGATTCATTTATCTTACTCTGACACTCGGGAGTTTGCTCATGCTCCTACCATTCATTTGGATGTTAGGCACCTCCCTCAAATCATCGGGAGAGGTAATGATGATGCCACCTGTTTGGGTTCCATCTGATTGGAAATGGGAGAATTACGCCACAGCCTGGGAGATGGCGCCATTTGCGCGATATACGGTAAATAGCTTCATCGTTACCATTTTGAGCACAATTGGTGAACTACTTACAACAATATTGGCGGCTTACGCTTTTTCAAGAATTTCTTTTTACGGTCGAGACCTCGTTTTCGCCGTCTTACTTGGAACAATGATGGTGCCTGGAGAAGTTTTGCTCATTCCAAACTTTGTCACCTTGTCTAACTTAGGCTGGATTGATCGTTATGAAGCCTTAATCATTCCATGGACAGCTAGCATCTTTTCTATTTTTTTATTGCGACAGTTCTTCCTCGGGATTCCGAAGGAGCTCTCTTATGCTGCCAAAGTAGATGGATGTAATAACTTCCGCTTTCTTTGGACCATCATGGTGCCATTAGCTAAGCCTGCACTGATCACAATTGCACTACTTAAAGCAATTGGGAGCTGGAATGCCTTTTTATGGCCACTCATCGTAACCCAGTCTAAGGAAATGCGTACCCTTCCTGTTGGATTAACCTCCTTCAGTACCGAAGCCGGAACGGTTTATGAGTTGTTGATGGCCGCTTCCACCATGATTATCCTTCCTATGATTGTACTTTACTTGATTTTGCAAAAGTACATTATCGAAGGTGTAGCAAGGTCCGGAATCAAAGGTTAAGCCATATAGAACGTTTTTAGGAGGTGATCCATCGAACAGGTAAGCTTGAGCAACTACGTCGAGATGGTATGTGAATGAAATATAAAATGGATGATGGAGGTTTTACACTCATGAAAAAGATATTTTTGTTTATGCTAATGGCTTTATTAGCTGCTGTTTTAGTGGCTTGTGGAAATGATGACAGCGATTCTGCATCTGCCAAAGAGGAATCTAATTCTAATGCCGAAGGAAATACAACGGAAAACTCAGAAGGGATCAAAACCGTTATTGATTCCCCAATAGAAATTGAGTTTTGGCACGCGATGAGCGGTGGTCATGAAGAAGCTTTAACAAAAATCACAGATGATTTTAATGCATCCCAAGAAAATATTACGGTAAAACTAGTAAATCAAGGTAGCTATGATGATCTTTCTCAAAAGGTCATGGCAGCTGCTAAGGCGAAAAACCTTCCAGTCATGTCTCAAGCTTATGAAGATTGGATTACAGAGTATCTAGATAATGATCTTGTAACAGACCTAACTCCTTATGTAAATGACCCTAAATACGGATGGTCGGAAGAAGAACTAAACGATATTGTTGAAATTTTCCGCAAGTCTAATACTTGGGATGGAAAATTTTATTCCATGCCATTTAACAAGAGTACTCGTATCATGTTTTATAACAAAGACTATTTAGAAGAAGCCGAAGTGGAAGTACCAACGACTTGGGAAGAATTACGCACGGCCTCTGAAAAGCTAACTATGGAGAAGGATGGGAAAAAGGTAATTGGACTAGGTCTTGAAAACTCCGTAACTCTAGAATTTAACCAGTGGGTAGAACAAGCTGGCGGAGAGTACCTAGACGAAGAGACAGGTGAATTCAAGTTGAACTCTCCTGAAGGAAAAGAAGCTCTAGAATTCGTGAACGGTATGATTCAAGATGGTATTGCTCGTACAGCTGGAGAAGACGGATATATGTCCGGTCCATTCACCCGCGGTGATGTAGCTCTTTACATTGGTTCTTCCGCCGGGATCCCATACGTAGCCGATCCGGCAAAAGAAACGGGTATTAACTGGTCTGCCGCTGTTCTTCCAGCAGGAAAAGAAGCCGCTACTCCTTTCGCAGGTACAAACGTAACAGTTTTCAACTCTGCTACAGATGAAGAAAAGCTGGCTGCTTGGGAATTTACAAAATTCCTCATTAATACAGAAAACACAGCATACTGGGCTTCTAAAACAGGTTACCTGCCTGTTCGTTATACTGCACTAGAAAGTGACGAGTGGGTTGCTTATAAGGAAGAAAACCCGGTGTATGGAGTTGGCGAGCAACAGTTTGATGCTGGTTTCTATGATCCTCGCGTCGTAGGTGCTAATGAACTTAAAAATGCCGTAGCAAAAGAGCTTGATAAAGTATTGTTAGGGGAACTTTCCGTTGAAGAGGGTTTAGAAGCAGCACAAGAGGCTGCTGATAACATACTTGGCAATTAAGCGTGGAATGTTAAAGGGGAATCAACCCATGGTTCCTCTTTCTTTCCCGTTATCTAGAAGAACAAAGGAGTTTTTTCATGACAACCATCACCTTTTATGGCGGATTAAGAACTATCGGAGGTACCATTATTTCTGTACAACATAAAGAAAGTCGTGTCATCTTTGACTTCGGGCTCTCGTATAACCCAGCAACCCAAGTTTTAGATGGGCAAATCAGGCAACGCTCCTCTGCCCTTACTAGAGATTATTTACGTTTAGGCCTCCTCCCTCCTATTGATGGAATCTATTCAAAGGATGCTATACCTCAAGATTCTTCCATTCTGTCCGCACAGAATTATGAGGGGAAAACGGCCATCCTAATTTCCCACTTACATTTAGATCATATGGGTGCTATGGGGTTCATCGATTCTTCTATTCCCGTGTTTATGACAGAGGATTCTAACCGCTTATACGGAGCGTTACATACAATCGGGGAAGGGTCCCCAGGAGATCGAGTGTACCAGACTTGTAAAGTTGGAGAACCTATCACCGTTGGGGCTATCACTATCACTCCATTACCAATCGATCACGATATCCCAGGTGCCTGCTCGTTTCATATTGAAACACCAGATGGCTCTCTCTTATATAGTGGGGACGTAAGATTACACGGCGCTCATCCCCATCGTGTCCAATTATTCCTAGATCAAGCAAACGAAAAAGGGTTTGATGTCTTAATCATGGAAGGTACAACTCTTCGAGATGAAAAGGAGCTTCCTAACCATGAGCTTGTTGCGGATCCAACTATACCTGATGATCTGTTAACAGAAGCTTTGCTCCCAAATCAAGTAACAGACATTCTAAGATCTATTTCAGGTATTGGCGTATTTAATATCTATCATCGCAATATCGACCGCATACGAAACATGATTATGGCAGGAAAGGAAGCAAATCGAAAAGTAGTGTTAGAAGTAGAAACAGCGGAAATAGCTTTTAACTGGTTAGAGGAGTCTGATTTTTACATTTATGAATCGGAGAAGCTTCGTGCAGAGTACAACGATTTGCCTGTTTGGAAAAAACATTTGATAGAAAGATATCCTACTATCTCATCAAAAGAAATAAACAAGGATCCTCATGGCTATTTCTTGCAAAACTCTTATCCAAATGCACTAGAGCTCCTTGATATACATGCTACAGATGGAGTGTACATTCATTCAAATGGTGTTCCACTAGGTCCCTTTGACCCTGCTTACGAAAACCTAAATCGCTTATTACAAATCGTTGGTTTAGAAAAAGTACAAATAAATTGCGGAGGGCACGCTTTACCTCAGCACCTGCAATACCTAGTGGATGAGCTTAATCCTGCAACTTTAATTCCGTTGCATAGTTTTTTCCCAGAGCGTTTAATGCCACCAAACGGGATTCAATTATTACCTGAATATGAAAAGGTATATAGGCTTTTAGATGGGAGGCTTACAGAATTGTAAAAGAGGCTGAGTTAAAAGTGTTTTATTTAAGGATACTGCTAAAAGATTGGAGCCAGACGGACAACTGTTCCTCTATTTCTAAAGTGGAAGGTTATAGTTTAATCTCTGCCTCTTTTCTCATTTACAAAATTAACATTTAAAGGTCCTTTTTTTCTTGTTATCTAAATGAACAGACACATAGACCTATTGTTTTCAATATCCAAACGACCTTTCTTTCCCCACTCAGGATTGACTTTTCATATTTAATGGAAAGTCATAGGAATAAATTCCTAATTTTGTATATTTTATAAAAATGAAGCAAAATTTAAACAAATTCAATTTATACTTAATATTAGGGCTTTACTATTTAGTATGAACGACAAAAAAGGAGGAATTGACTAAATGAAGAAATGGACAAGCCTATTGTTAATTTTCACACTAATTTTCAGCAGCTTATTTTCCACCTCACCTTTGCTCGTTTCGGCAGCAGAACAACCAAGCTCTATTACGGTCGCCGAAGCACTTGCAACCCCTCAAAGGACAGAAGTAACAATGACTGGTTATATCGTGGCAGGTTTTAACGGTCAGTATGCGGTGGAAGTTGCCGACTCCACAGAAGCCACCGAATCGATTATCGTCAAGTTAGAATCTGATCAGCGATCTCAGTTTAGCCCCGAAAATAACCCTGATGCTTTACATCAGCAAATCGTTGTTACTGGTACACGAGATGTCTATTCCAACCAAGAATCTATCGAATATGTATCTAGCATTTCCTTTGTCCAAGACACCACCCCAGACGACCCAACGGAAGGAGATACCATAACTATTGCTCAAGCAAGAGAAGTAGCTGCAGGACAAACAGTAACCGTACAGGGTATCATAACAGCCAATGGAAGCAAAACATTTATTCAAGATGATACAGCTGGCATCAATTTATATAGTCCTGCTAGCTCCACTTCCCTTTCTGTTGGTGACCTTGTCAAAGTAACAGGAGAAAGAGAAGACTATAATGGGCTTCAAGAAATCAGCAATTATACCGTTGAAGTTCTTTCCTCCGGTGAATCCATTACACCGCAAACCGTTACCATCGATCAAATCAATGAAGAGGTCGAAGGTGAACTCATCCGATTAGAAAATGTCACGATTGGTCCTATTAATACGAATGAGAATACGTTCTTAGAAGATGGAAATGGAAATTCTATTGCTATCTATCAAATTCCTTCTTTAGCAAACATTTCTACTGGTGATGTTGTGAACGTCACTGCTATCGGTTCTGAATTCAACGGAACTTATCAATTACATGTTGAAAATGCGGAAGATGTTGAATTTGTATCAGAGGGTAGTGATGATAACGGAGATCCTAATACTTATGAAGCTACCGTTACGAGTGTAGTAGATGGAGATACGATTCATTTTGAACCTGCTATTTACGGTAGTGATACGGTTCGTTACGTCAATATTGATACACCGGAAACCTTTCACCTTAGTAGCTATCATAATAACTTGATAAATACAGATCCAGACCATGCGCAAAAATATCATGGAGAGCTTGCGAAGGAGCACCTCAAGAGCTTGCTTCAACCTGGAGATGAAATCACCTTAAAAGTAGGGGAAGAAGTAACCGATGATTACGGCCGTGTATTAGCACAGGTTATTCGCAAAACTGATGGCTTAAACACAAACCTAGAAATGGTCAAACAAGGGTTTGCTTCCACTTACTTTATTTGGCCAGCTGGCGATATGGAGACGTATAGCCAATTCCAAGCTGCTGTCAAACAAGCAAAGGACAACAGCCTCGGCATATGGTCGGAAACGAATACAGATGTGTTAGAGCTACCTTTCGTATTCCGTGCACGCTACGATGGAAGTGGACTTTCCCGCTATGTTGGAAACTCGGAAACAAAGCAATATTACGAACCGGAAAACTGGGCATCGGTACCAGTGGAAAAACGTATCTTCTTTTCGGAAGAAGAAGCGATTGCAAATGGATACACACCTGCATTTGAGCGCAACTCTAAAATTGCTGATGCTCGCTATGCCCCAGTTGGAAATTCGGTAAGCGTGTCTGGTATTGTCACCTACATTAGTGAATCAAACTACTACATTCAAGATGAAACAGCTGGTATTATTGTCCGCTCCTCCCATTTAGATGCAGAGGTTGGCGACTTAGTAACGGCAAATGGAAGCACAAGTGAATATCAAGGCATGCTTCAAGTCGTTACGGAAGATGTTGAGTTAACAAAACAGGATGTTGGCGAACCAAGCCCGAATTACATTCAGGCAACCGACCTTAGAGAAAGCACGGAGGGAACGTTAGTAGCCTTAGAGAATGTTACGGTTGAATCTGTAGATAACAATCACAACTACGCCGCAAAAGATGGATATGGGAACTCTTTTTTGATTGATTCTGACAGTGATTTAGTAGAAACCGGCAAAATTTATGACACAATAATCGGAGTCGTAGACTATAACTCTAATGAATTTAAATTGCTCCCTCGTTCATCTGAGGATATCATTGCGGATATTCCAGTTCGCACAATTGCAGAAGCAAGGGCAGCAGAGCTCGATACAAAGGTTCAGATTGAAGGAATTGTAACAGCCATCAATGGTCAAAACTACTATGTCCAAGATGATACAGCAGGCATTGTCGTTCGAGTGGAAGAACCCGGATTTACAGCGGAAATCGGCGATAAAATCAGAGCAAAAGCACGGACGGAGGAATATTTCGGTTTACTAGAAATGATTCCGACTCTAAATAACGTATCCGTTGTTGAAGCAGGTATAGGTACACCGGAACCTAAACTCATCACATCCTCTGATATGAACGAAGAGTTAGAGGGACAATTAGTCGTTATGAAAAATGTTACAGTAAATGCTGCGGATGATCACGGAAACTATCAGGCTTCGGATGCACAAGGTTCCTTAGTCATTGATAACGATGAAAAGTTTATAAAAACTGGAACGACCTATGAACAAATTATAGGTGTACTCGATTACAATTACGACGAATATAAAATCATGCCTCGTTCTGTGGAGGACGTGACCGTTAAACAGGTAGAGCCTGATCTATCCACCATCGCCGATGCAAGAAATGCCGAACAAAACAGTCGTGTAAAGGTAGAAGGCATTGTGACAGCTGTATTCGATGGGATGGCCTATATCCAGGATGAATCTGCTGGTATTGCATTGTATGGTAGCGAGGTAGCTGCAAACGTAGGAGATAAAGTACAAGTAATCGGAAATACTAAAGAATACTACGGACTATCTGAAATAGTAGATTTTGAAGTTGACGTTTTAGAAGAAGGTGTAGGAACACCTGATGCGAAACGAGTCACATCTACAGATTTAGGAGAATCGCTAGAAGGGCAACTTGTCACCGTGACCATGGTGACCATTGATAGTGAAGCTGGACATGGAGAATATCTTGCATCCGATGAAACTGGAGAGTTTGTCCTTGATAATAACAGTTTTGTAGAAATCGGAAAAACCTATGAATCTATAACTGGAGTCATTACTTATGACTTTGGTGCGTATAAGCTCATTCCTCGGACGGAGGCAGATGTAGTAGCCTACACACCTGCACCGGAACAAATGTTATTAGATACCTTACTATCTGGAGATAAGTCAAAGGCGAAAGAGGTTGCAGCTGGGTTTATTGAGCTTGTCGAAAGCGATACACTCACAAACACAGAGGTATCAGAACTCATTGAAGAAGCTTTACTTGCTCATTCCGCTCAAGACTACCGCACAAAGTTCACCATTAAAAGAGTTTCTCTCCAAGTTGAGATCCTTTTAGCATTGGTAGAACGAGATTTCCGCTTCTCTATGATAGAAAGTATTATTAATTATCAAGCAGAGAAACGGTTTGCGCGAATTATAGAAAGAGATATTTATGAAATCTTGGAAGTTGGACAAAAAGGCTCCTTGGTAGGTTAATTATGCAAAAGTCCCCCACATGAACGTTAAAATGTGGGGGCTTAATTATTTATAGAAAATTTATAAAATGGATGAAAACTCTTTTACTGTTCCGTTCGTAATATGGTCCGCTGGATACAGGTAAACTTCTGGCTTCTTCTCGCATAGATTTACCCATGCCTCAACACAAACAGGATCAAAGTGCTTCCCCTTTTCCTGCTGCAGAAAGCTTATCGCTTTTTCATGAGACCAAGCATTTCTATAGGATCTTTCAGAGGTTAGCGCATCATAAACGTCTGCAACTGCTGTAATTCTCGCTAACAATGGTATGTCTTCTCCTGATAATTGATCTGGGTAACCTGTACCATCCCACTTTTCATGATGGGACCGGATAATAACTAATTCATCCTTCATAAATCCAAGGTCTCTACACATTTCATACCCATTAATTGGATGTTTCTCTATTAAAGCTCTTTCTTGCTTAGAAAGATTACCAGGTTTATTCAGCACATGATCCGGTAGTTTTATTTTCCCGACATCATGGACCAACGCACCTTGCGCTATTGCTCTTAATTGCTCTGGTTTGATACGCATTGCTTCTGCTAACTTTAACGCATACATGGTAACTCTGAATGTATGTCCAGCAGTGTACGTATCCTTTTGTTCTGTTGCAAGCACCAATTTTTTTACACTCGGAGACATATTATTCGTAACTCTTTCAAATGGATCATTCGTATAGAGTGCCTTTATGGAACCAATTAAATTCCCTTTTACTCCATACTGCTTTACAAGTCCAACCAGCATGGCAATGACGGATCCCAACAACAGAAAATGATAGATCCACCAACTTAGCTTCCACAATTCTCCCATAACAATAATCAACTGTGCCCCAATAAACCAACCAGCACTATAGACGATGGCTATTTGTAACGGAAATCTAGAGAAACGATAGGTTTGATAGTATCTCCATATCGTAACGAGATTTAGTGCAATAATAAAAACTGTCAATAACCCATTTAACGGGCGTGCGGTTATTGGAATAATACCTAACAAATGCGGATGGAAAAGTGCTGTCACTTCTATAGTACTTAAAATAACAATCCAGGTTGGAAGTAAGTATGTTTGTTTTTGGGAAAACACTTCTACTATCTTATTATCCGACGGTAAGGAGGACAAATACAACCAAAGTGTTGCTAACAGCATACTTAGCTGTGCTGCTATACCAGGTAAGTGCGTAGCAGGTAGAATAAAATGTGGTGTAGATAATCCGTGTAAGGAAAACATTAACGCCAAGGATACGAATGCGAGCGATAAAAAGCTGATTTTTATGTTCCTTAGTCTTTTTCCCGCTATTCCTACGGCTATGGCAATAATAGTAGACAAGAAAGCGACTATACTTACAATATAAAAATGACCAGTAGGCATCATAAAAACAGGATCTTTAAGTAGGCCGTTTCTTAAGCATTCAAATAAGAGGTAAGGTAAAACAATTGCCAGGAATGGTTTATAGAAACTAGTAGTTTTCATGATATGGCCTCCACAGGATAAGACAAAATGATTAGGTATATTGTACCATGCTATCAACTTCTAGTAATCCCTTTCTTATAGAATTAAACACTAGGTACACCACTTCTTTTCATGCCTATTGAACCTCTCCTTACTCTCACAGTTAGTCTTACACCAATTAACCTCATCAGACTTCCATATATTATCACTATCTGGGATATTTAATTGTAACTTGGCAATGTTAAAAATAGACTACAATTCGCAACCTACGAATCAGTCCGAAACCATATACAAGTCCGTTTAGAAATTGGGTGGAGAAAATGACAGACAAGTGGGAAGTATTTGATGAAGTTAGAAAACTTCAATTGAAATTAGTAGAGATAGATAAAGAAGGTTGGTTAAAATACGAATTTCTAACTTGGCAATGGTGGCTTTTATTAGCCATACTCATTATCCCGTGGATTATCTTTATATGGCTTCATGATCGCCAAAGATTGGTTTCCACTCTCCTAGTAGGGATAACCGTTGCTCTTATAACAATGCTCTTTGATGTGACTGGAAGTGACTATGGCTTTTGGGGATATCCAACAGAATTAGTGAGGCCAGGACCTGGAGCTTTTTCTTTTGATTTGGGTATTATCCCCGTTTCCGTTATGCTTACCTATCAATTTTTTCGAAAATGGAGCCACTACTTATTGATGTTAGTAATCCTTGCCCTGGTATTTGCCTTTATTGGTGAGCCTATTTCAGAAAAATTAGAACTTGTCCTATTTTTAAAGTGGAATCGAACTTTCTCTTTTTGCTACTACATTCTAGTTGGAATAAGTGTAAAAGCATTTACTGATAAGCTCTTAAAGATAGAGAGACAACCCTGATTGTCAGAAATAGAAACTGATCCCACCAAAAACTAAAGCATAAAATAATGGCAGATACTGAACAGACTTCTAACTGGTCTATTCAACAAAACTAGTCATTATTCTCGACAGGCTGTGACAGGTTTTATAGGAACACTCCTTTATAATGGACACAAAATGCAGAGTGGGGAGAAAGCAATATGGAGACATCTGTTAGTATTTATCAAATGAATAGCGGAATCTTACAATCGGAAAAAAAGATGGATGAGCTAGAGCCGAACGATATATGTTTTTATCGATTTATAGGAGGTAATCCTAGCGAAACAGAAGACTTAATAGAGCAATTGAGCGAAATCAAAGAGAGTCATGCCTTATTAATTGGCGTTTTTCGCTTTCCATTTAGGTTCGAAGGGAAAAAGAGATTTGAGACAGCTACGATGCAATATTTTCGGATGAAAGAATTTTGTGATGCGGTCATCTACTTTAATAGTGATGGGCTCATGGAAACAATTGATCCTAGTACCACGATTCATGATGCTAATCAAACATTTAACGCGATTGAAGAAGAAACAATCGGGACTTTACGAGAAATGGTGGAACAGACCGGTGAAATGAACATCGACTATCAGGATATCGAAACATTTATTAAAGAAAATAGAGGTCCTTTATTTGTACATACGGTGGAAGGAGATACGTTTGATGAACCATTAAAGTATTTGATTTCTACACCCTATCTACCAGAGGACTTTACGGACGGTAAGCAATTAATTATTAACATCGGATATACACGAGATATGGACATGGAGGCATTCCGCCAGATTAACCTCCGTCTTCACGATTTATTTTCCAAGGCAGACTTGTTTAAGTTAGGATCATATTTTATGGACGAGCCAGGCCAACGCTTTAAAATCACTTTGTTAGTGAATGGAATAGAAGACCCCATCGCAGCCCCTACAGACTACAAGAAAATCCCAAAATACAAAGACTTATTCAAAAAATGGACAGCCAAAATCGGGTGGTGAATGTCACCACCCGATTTTCCTTGTTTCACAAATAAGGTAACTTATCCTTTATTTTCGGATTAATCGCACAATACAAAAGGTCCAAGGGATTAGCGCAATTTGTAATTTCACCCAATGGGATATGTTTAGCTCCAGTGATTTTACCTTTTGTAACTTCATCAGCTTTACGAACATCGATAATGTTTACGTTTTCCCCTACTTAACTGGGTGGCTTCTATCTATTGGTGGGATAGGGGCAATAGGAGGAGCATTACTCACTAATTTGTTAACAAAGAAATTTTCTTATCGCACCATCTTATTTTTGGCTTCTTTTATTGGTGGGCTATCCATTGTTTTGTTCGGTGTAGCAAATACATACTTATTGTTAATTATTTCAAATACAATGGGTACTATGGCAGCTTCCATGATGAATCCTTGTATAGTTACCATTAGACAGACCTTAACTCCTGAATATCTGTTAGGACGAGTTCGAGCCACAAGCAGATTTATGACATGGATACTAATGCCAGTGGCTGCATTCTTGGCAGGTGTTCTATCAAATCAGTTTGGAACTAATTTTACAATAGTGCTTGGGGGAATAATTTCAACTGGTGCATCCTTTCTCTATTTACATCGTTCTTTAAAATATAAAAGTTAGGCTCTACAAAGAATTATTTATGAACTATTTGTTTATTTTACGAAATAACTATGTCACTAAAGAGTTTTTATAGAACAAGGATATATTTAGGTAATTAATCTAGAAAATTATCGAGTTTTATTTTTGAAAAATGCAATCCATCAAAATATATCAAACCTATCCTTAGATGTTTTAATATATGACTAGCTATTATTAGATGGTCTCTTCCTGAATTTGAATCCATAAGAATAAAGTAAGTATGTAAAGAGAAAAAATATTAAAAATGCTAATAATATTACTGTACTATTAAAAGGAAAAATGATTGTCTTCTCAGATGTATCTTTCCCTTTAGTTTCTGCCGAAACACTGCTAGAATAAATGAAAACAGTGACTGCGCATACAAGTAATATAAAACTATTTTTTACCATAAAATCCCTCCTTATTACAATTGTAACAGAGATGGAAATTAGTTGAAAGGGGTCAAAAATGAAAAAAAATAATAATTCAAAAATTTCATTTGATTCTATCGTTGGTTGGGCTGGAATGATAGCTATAATTAGTATGTCTTTTCTCGAAGTATCACTTATATATATATATATTGTTGGTATTTCCATGTTTATAGTTTTAATCGTAAAGGATTTATATAAAAGAACATGGAATAAAGAAACCACAATATATGTAATTATTGCTTTAGTATTAATAATACTTATTGTTTTTAAGGCTATATAAATTCAATAATGAGAAAGACAATAAATTATTTAATCGAGAGGTGAGTCGATATGATAAAGAGTAAAACTTACTCAACAGGAGAATTTTTAAACGAATAAGGATAGAGCTGTAAGCAACGGTGATAAAATCCCTAATAACGACGGTTTCAAATTCCCCAATAATAACAGATAATCATTTCTATACTAGATCTAGATTTGGAGAGTAGAGATGATAATTAAGATTGGGGAATATTTTATGATTAGAGAATTACATCAAAAAGGATGGTTAATTACGTCTATCTCTGAAGAAACTGGCTTTGACCCAAAAACTATTCGAAAGTACATAAATTCTGACGAATTACTAAAGCAGAAAAAGACTGATAGGACAAGCAGTAATTTGGATCCATTCAAAGATTATTTGAAGAAACGTATTAAAGAAGGAACTACGAATTGCACGGTACTTTTAGAACAAATCAAGGCTATGGGGTATAAAGTTACAACCGAATTCTTTTTTCACACCTGAAATTACAATTATGAATGATATGCCCTAGCATAATCAATATAGATTGTATTTTTTCTTAGATTATAAGCAAATTCCATTTACATATAAAAAGAAATCAATAAGTATTTCATTGATATTAATTTAAAGGATTCTTCCAAAAAAACGATTAACATAGAAACACCTAAAATAAGTGAAGGAAGACATGAATTCTTGGTATTAGCGGCAAGAAATCCAGACGAAAACCTTGATAAACCTACTTTTATCCCACCCGAACAGCTTTACATAACAAGTAGAAAGACACTTATTTCTGGAAAAGATATTAAGCCCAAAATAAAATATCAAAATATAGAAAATATCACTGCATCGGTAGATAAAAAAATAGGTAATATTTACATTTCCAAACAAACATCGACAGATATTAAAGATGCTATATCCCTTGAATATATGACTGATAATAATGGTTATTGGTTAAACATACCTCAAATAAGCCCTAATAAAAAACACGCGTTAATAATGATGATTGGAAATAAGCTGATAAATACCAAGTTAATTAAATCAAAACAAGCTGGTACATTACATTTACCTTTAAATATTAAGGATAATGATATTAGCAGTTATAATAACTTGATAATTGCGTCTATACCATCTCCGTTTGCTTCACTTGATTTAAAAGAGAATAAGGATATAATATCAACTTCTTTAATCAGGTTCACAAATAAAGTAAACCTAATAATGGAATGATTCATCCCCAACTTTCGGACTAGAAAAACTAATGAACCATGGACTAATTGACTGCTAGAGTTTTTCTTGCCTGAGCAAACACGTTCTATTGTACTCTTTTACTCCATCGCACATTAGGAAGCAGAAGAGAGTCTTGAGATTTATACCTGATTCATATACTATATTGTGAAAGCAAATAAAATTGTTAAATTTATTTAGTTTTTTATATTTATTTGACTAATATGTTTGACCATTTATTTATAACCTAGAACCAGATTAATCTGAACAAAATTTTTCATTTTCCTAAATAACATGAAAAATTCAGCAAATTAATTTAAAAATTATCCTGGTATGCGGAAATAATTTGCTCGTTTACATTTATATACTTAAAGTAATCCTGAGGGTTGTTCAGTAGGCGTACAACCCTAGCATAGTAAACGTTGAAAACTATAATTATCTACTGTAGATAAGGGAGGCGTTTAGCTTAATAAGCCAAAATAAAAAGTCGAGTTCCTAACGTACAGGAATTCGACTTTTTTAGATTAAAATTTGCTTAGCGTACAAAATTTCCGAAATGTTGGCGATACCCCTAATAGATCTTTCGATTGTTTCCTTCCTTCGCTTTCCGAACGTAACGGACAACCGAAACGTTTGGACACGTAAACGCATCTTCGATCTCATCATAAAGCCAATTGGCTGCGTTAAAGGCATGCGTTAACCTTACTTACACTTCCATTCATACATATAAAGTGACACATTATAAAAGGAAGTGACGGCATGACAGAATTAAATCCGAATAAGCTTACCGTAGAGTTTAGTGATACGGTTACAAAAACAGCACCTATTGTCGGACGTAAATATACCCTTACACACTCAGATGCAACAGCAGATCTTTTTCTAAACGTGAGTCGGTCCTACGCTTATGAGAAATTAACCGAGAAGAGAGATGAGGTATTGGGAGAGTGGGTGAAATTTAATCAAGCCTATTTCTTTCATGTGTATGTGCTAGTAAACGGTGGTCAATTTGATCCACAAACGGCGCAAGTTCGCGAGCAAGTATTTAGACGCGAGCTTCCACTTGCTCTAAAGGCTATCCGCTACGGTGACCGCTCTCTTTTTGAAACCTTTCCAACCCTAATCCATTCACCAATCGTTATTTTCTTTCAATCATTCCCATGTTCTACCAAAGAGCTTTGGGGGACTTTCTTTGATTTTGCAATTGAATAGCGAAAAAGAGAGCAAGACTTCTCATTGACACCTATTTACCACCATTGTGATATGATACAAAGTATCTAACACATATGGAGGTAGACCTCTTGAACCGAGACGCGATCATACAAACTATCCGAAAAGAAAGAGAGTTACTTGAATCGAGTATTAACCAACTTATCAAAGATCGAATCCAATACATTCCCATTGCGAACAAAGAATTAATGCCATATGGCTGGAGAAAAGCGGGTAAAGGCCGCACAGTGTGGAGAATTATTGAGGAAGTTATTAGTCAGAACCTCGAAATGTATGGCAGTCAGTATGGATTTAGATCCGTCATACCTGCACAATCAGAGGTTGGCGTCTATGACTTTGAATTCGACTTACAATCCGGATCAAAATCCTTCGTAAATATAAAATCTGCGGTAATAGACGGGAAAGTCAACAAAGATGATATTTCCAAAGCAATTGGACTCATCGACTTCCTAGAAGAAAATATGAACTGTAAGCTATACGTGGCAACCTTTTTAATTCGTTTCACCGAAGATATGAACGTGGAATTAGTAAAATGTATTGTCTGCCCAACAACCTGGATTCCGGATGTTTATGTAAATCCTAGTAATAACGGAAACCTTCAATCTAGTAAGTACAAGGACTTAACGGCTATGGTCCCTCGAACAAATCAGGAGTTTCTCGTCGAGTTAAAGGAACAAAATAAAATTGCAAAACTGGGTGGAAAAACGAAGCTACAAAAGCTTGTTTCCAAACAGATGAAAACTGGGGAAAGTCTAAGTAGTATTGCACAATCACTAGAATTAACCACAGAACAATTGAAAGTAATCATCGAATAAAAAGTAGAGCTTGGATATAGAATCCAAGCTCTACGTATTTGCAATCAAATCTTCATTAAAACGTTTAATCATCGCAATCGTTTCATTACTTATACCCGCCTGCTTATACACAAAATCATTTATGTTTTCTAACACATCTTGAAAGGACTTGCCCTCTCTCGCTCTCTCGTGAGCCGTTCTTGCAAATTCCCCCAACTTGGATTTCGCAGCTTCATCTACACGAAGTAAAGGGATTCGAGACACATAACCTGACGTAATCATATTGGAACGAATCATAACACCTCTTACTAGATACGTCACCAAACCAGAATTCAAATATGCCAATAACCACCATGCTTCTTCATCCTCACAAATAATGTTCGCATTCACCCCGTAGGTTGCATTCTCGGGTAAGCGACATGCCGTGAACGCTACTCCCATCGAGGAGCAGGTGATTCCAGGTTGAAACAATAAAGGCTTATTTCGAACCATAAAATTCTTAATCTCTTTATCGAATTTCAAAAAATCCTTGTGCAAATATAATTGATTACCCGTGTAAAAACGATTTTTCCCCGGGTTTTTATAAAATGGGATGGTGAACGGATCCTTTCTTTCTTTCGATAGATATAACTCATCTTTCCCTGTTGAAATCCCCGTAATACATTTGAACGCTTCACCCAGTCGTTCTTCGGAAAAAAGAACTTTAATGTCATCCGGACACTCAATAATAAACTCGTCATTGTCATTTAGATTCGTTAATACAATATCCTCTAACGTGTATTGCCTCGCTATACCTGTTTCGTAATCATCAAGCTGCCTAGCAAGTTGTGCTTGAAATACTTTTTTATTTGAAGGACGATTAGCAATCGAAATTCCTTCCTGAAACTTCTTCCCTTTTTGCAAAATGATAATGCTTGTCCTCACATCCGCATCTTGTTCATGAAACAAATCAATCGGACACATCGTGATTTCATGGATTGTACATTCTTGCAAAATTTTTCTTCTCAAATCTGTATGTGCCTTGGCTGTGAAGAAAGAATCGTACGTGATTAAGCCGATGACAGCTCCTTCTTTCGCGACATCTATAATTGCGGAAAAGAACATACTATACATGTTGTGCACGCCAACATCGTCAAACAAGTTCTTCAATGCTGTCTTGTTATTTTTTATATAATCCACTTCATGGCAGTTATAAGGTGGGTTAGCAATAATATAATCATAGTCTAATTCTGCTTTTGCATGGCTTTCCTTTAGAAGGTCATCCATTGTTAGCTGAGTATGTTCTGCGTTTCTTTTTGTCTCCTCATAGAAAGCAACAAAATCTCTTTGAATAAAATGACATTTGTAATTTTCTTTATGACGAAAAACATCAATGCCATCAACCTGTTTCCCTCTAGCAAAAAATGTTTCTAACAGCTCTTCCTTTCCCACACATGGATCCAATACCTTGTCACCATCTGGCTTTAGAACAAGAAGGCGATTGCTTATATAATTGGCAACGAAAGCCGGGGTAAAGTAGTAGCCTAATTCTCTTCGATCGATGTTATCTTTTTCTATTACTTTGACATGTCTACCCATTACAATCTCCTCCTATCTAAAAAGTATAATACACCATCTTTCATATAGCCATGAAAGGATACTCGAACACAAGTAAACCAGGATTCGCGCTTCCTGAATCCTGGTTTTCCTCTATACCCTCTTCATCGTTATACTTTGACGCTTCAAGTTATTATCATAATATACAAGCTCAAATGTATCCTCGCTTGTCACATAAATTATAAAGTTCCGTTTAACTGGTTCCTCTGAAACAACTGGTTCTACACTATCCCCTTCTTCATCAACCGTGACCGGGTAGAGATATAATTTATACGAGTTTTTATCCAGTTTTTCAAACTTATAGTTCATGATGTCAGGGATTTCATCTGCATTGACTATATGGTTTTCCAAAGCTAAATAGCCATCATCAGAAAAACTCATACGTACTAATAGTTGTGGACCATCCATAATCGTTTCTTCATAGGCTTCCCAGTCCCCATCTAATATTGGTACTTGTACTAAGTTTTCCTCTTTTGGATGCTGCAGAGGCATAAATTTATAGATGAAGTCATAAAGCTCCATGTCCATACTGTCATACGTCTCTTCTTTTAGCGACTTAAAGTCTTTATAATAAGGAGCCCGAATATCATTAGGATTATACTTGAGCAATGCCTCGGAAACAACAAAGTGGTAGGAGCCTTTATAGTAGTGGTAGCCTTGGTAGTATGCGAACTCATCCCCATTCGGATTTTCCACTTGTGATACGACCATTGCTTCTTCAATACTCCGAAACCCCATCATAACTCCATCCGGGTTAATCATCGTTAAGTTTTTATATAACGTTCCATCTGCTTCTTCATATTCTTTAAAATTACTATATTCCGATTCGTATGTAACAATTGGATACTTCATCTCACCAGGCTTATATTCATCTACTTTTGTCGGTTGCTTTTCCCTTTCTGTATTTTCCCTTTCCGTTTCATCTGGTTTTGCACCCGGCTCTTTCACACCTTCTTCTTGTGCGCTTGCCTCTTGTTCAGAAGGTACTTCCATTATTTTATCCTTAATACCAGGAATAACTAATACAACTCCCACGACAATGAGTAAAAATCCCGTTATTGCCATAGATATAGCCGCTATAGGAAATGAATCATTTTTCTTGATTTGCCTCATTATCAACAAAACGATAGATGTAATGAGCAATACTAATCCGATGCCTAAAAAGATCAAAGTTAGATTATACACTGTTAGAGCTCCTTTGGGTTTATGTATAAAAATGCTGACAAGATATAATACCATTTTTTCTGCTGTTTTTAATAGTTTATTTTATCTCTCACATAAAAAAAGCCCACCTCCATAAAAAAGGTGGGTTCGCTTAACAGTAAACTTAGTTATTTACAGCCATTCTTCCCAGTGGTCCATCTTCTTTCAAGATATCTTGAAGATCATAGACGGAAATTGGGAACATAGGGAATCCAAAAACATAAGGCGTTATCTCATACAGTTGGAAGTAAATAATCAATGCTTTATCCGCTATATAAAAATCTTGATTTGGTTCAATTTTAGTGAAATCATCTAGCAGCTGAATATCCCTCTCTTTTATCTGCTCTTTAATTAAAGTAGACAGCCTTTCCACATAGTTGCTACCGGGCTTAAACAAATCGCTAAGTTTACATAGCTTTCCTTCTTCCAAATCAAACGTTAACGACTTTATATAGGTCATCCCATGGGCTGCTTGTTTATGATAAGTGTAATTAGAAAGAGATAAACTTAACACCTGACGTTGGTTATTTTTAATTTCGTATTGACCTATCACTTCTTCCACAGACGTAGGTATATCGCCATATTGCAGGTCGATTAGCTCCTGTGTTCCCTCCACAATTTTTTTATTTATATAGCTTAGTAAGGAATAGTTTTTTATTCCATATATCTGTGGGTAATAAACGGTCTTTTTCGGTCCTTCACTAATGACTTCCGTTTTAATATTTACCGGTAAAAAATCAAGCATCTTCCTCACCCTTTTCACGTTTATTATCCAGTGTATTCTTAAAAAAGATGGGCGTGTTAAAAGTAATAGAAGTATCTAATTCCTTTGTTTAAAATTACCAATTTATTTTCTTTAAAGTGAGAGAAAATACTAGCAAAAACAAAGGAGATTTTCATCATGAAATATAACAAACTTACTTTTATTATTCCTATTATGTTGTTACTAGTTGCATGTAACAACAACGATCAGGCGGGTGAGAATAACCCACATGACAACAATCTCAATATTTCTAGTTTGAGAACCGATTCAAACAGCCAAAATTATCCGGAAACGGAACCCGTAAAAATTCAAGATAAGAAGTACGAGTTTAGAACAAAACCGGGACAAGGTGCACCAAACAAACAGCAAGGTATGAACCAACAACAACCAAAAAATCAATCCAATCAAGGTGCGTCGCCACAAGCCCAGCAACAGTCTAATAAGAAAGCTCCACAAAACAATCAAGGGGCACATGAATTTGTCACTGCTGTCATAGAGCTAACCAATGCAGAAAGACAGAAGGAAGGCTTACCACCTTTAGAAGCATATCCTGAATTAAACAATGTAGCAGATACCAAGGCACAAGATATGAATGACAAGGGCTATTTTTCACATACAAGTCCAACTTACGGATCTCCGTTTGATATGATGCGGGACTTCGGCATTACTTATCAAGCTGCTGGTGAAAATATTGCGCAAGGTCAACGTACCCCAGAAGATGTCGTCAATGCTTGGATGAATAGTGAAGGACACCGCGCGAATATTCTAGATCAGAATTTCACGCATATTGGTGTCGGTTTTGAACAAGCTGGAAATCAGTGGGTGCAGATGTTTGTGAAAAAGTAAAAAATAAAATAAATATTACTTATTCAAAAAGTAGAGCCGTGTATGTACTTAGCACGGCTTTTTTTATTTCGGAACGCTTAAAAGTAGATCTCCTCTTTCTTTAGTCCATGCTTTTCTAATACTTCTTTACAAACTCCCTTAGATAAAACAATAAAACCACCAACATTCACTTTCATATTCTTATATTAATTATGAAAATTATTATATTTAAAACAACGTGAAAACGCTTTATACTCGGATATAACAGGATAAACAAAGAAAATAGACTCATATAAAGATAGCACTATTTCCTTTAGTTTATTGATAAAAATAAAAATGGAGGGTCAAAAATGAAGAAATCTCTACTAATATTCAGCTTTCTACTAATCGCTGCTTTCACCTTAACAGCCTGTGGAGGGAACGATGGTGATGCAAATGAAAGTGGCGGTGAAGAAAGTACGAAAGGCGAACTAACCATGTGGGCTACGAACATCAATGTGCCCGTATTAGAACAGGCAGCGGAACTTTATAAAGAAGAACATCCTGATTTTAAATTGAATGTAGTTGAAATGAATAATGAAGATATTGATAAAAAACTAAAAATTGGTTTACAAGCTGGGAACGAAGGGTTACCAGATGCCATGTTAAATGTGGATGATGGTTTATCTGGACTATTCTATAATTTCCCAGACGCATTTGTTAATCTTTCTGAAAAAGGGTTTGATGAGCACAAAGATCAATTCCCATCTTACAAGATTGATAGCGTTTCTCACGAAGGAAGCATTTATGCATTCCCATTTGATGCTGGTCCTGTAGGAGTCTTTTATCGCACCGACCTCTTTGAACAAGCTGGTGTAGATGCGAGCCAAATTAAAACATGGGATGACTACGTGGAAGCAGGTAAGAAGATTAAAGAAGCAACTGGTGTCAAGATGCTGAGCTATGATGCTAACGAATCTACGGTATATACGATTCTATTAAGCCAGCAAGGTATGGGTTATTTTAACGATGATGAAGAAACAACCATCGCTACAGAAGAATCCATTAACGCTGCAACCTTATTCCAAGATCTAGCTGAAAATGACTTACTTATTGGTACGAATGGTTGGAGTCCATGGGTTACATCCTTATCAGAAGGCCAAACCGCTACTGCAATGGCTGGTGCATGGTTAATTGGAACTTTAGAACAACAAGTGCCAGATTCAGCTGGTAACTGGGGCGTTATGCCACTTCCAGCATTTGAAGAAGGCGGAAGTGGAGCGGCGAACCAAGGGGGAAGCTCTTTCACTATCAATGCAAAAAGTGAAAATGCAGATTTAGCTTACGATTTCTTAGAGTTTTTTGTCACATCGTATGAAGCACAAGAATTAGCGATGGAGGGTGGATTATTCCCAACATATGCTCCCGTCTATGAATCCGAATTATTCACACAAGAGCTTGAGTACTTCGGTGGTCAAAAAGCATGGGAATTCTTTGCTGGTCAAATGGAAAAGATCCCTTCTGTGAACTATACCGTGAATGACGTAGTTGCTCGTGAAGAAGTCATTAAAACACAAGCGGAAGTAGTAAATGGTACGGATCCAGAAGAATCCTTAAAGAGTGCAAAAGAACGCGTAGAAACAAGATTAAAATAAAGCTTTTGTTCGTAAAGATGCTAAACCTAGAGAAAAGGTATTAAGTTTTTAATATCTTTTCTCTTTCATTACTTTCTATCCATATAAGAAAGACTGATTCACGGATATAAACATTGGAGGAAAACAGAATGTTACACAAGCGGCTTACCCCTTATATGTTTTTAGCTCCAGCATTAATCTTATTTTTGTGGTTTACCGCCTACCCCATTGTAGCTTCCTTAATTTTAAGCTTTCAAAAGTTAGAGGGCGGTAAATATGTTTTTGCTGGTTTAGCCAATTACACCAGACTTTTTCAAGATAGCGTGTTTTATGAGGCATTAAAAAATACATTTATTTTCTTAATTGTACAGGTACCGATTATGTTAATCCTTGCCCTTATACTGGCAAGTGCCTTAAATAGCAAATTACTTAAGCTACGAGGACTATTTCGAGTAGGTTTCTTTATGCCTGCCGTTACGTCATTAGTTGCCTATGCAATTTTATTTTCCATCATGCTCCAAGATACAGGATTACTTAATCAATTCCTAGCCTTATTCGGAATTGACAATATTAAGTGGCTATCCCACCCGTTCTGGGCCAAATTCTCCATCATAATGGCCATGACATGGAGATGGACTGGTTACAATATGGTGATCTACTTAGCCGCCATGCAAAACATTCCTGAGGAATTATACGAAGCTGCTTCCTTAGATGGGGCTGGGAAAGTAAAACAATTCCTAAACATCACCGTTCCACAGCTTAAACCAGTTATTCTGTTCACGGCTATTATCTCTACCATTTCAACCTTACAGTTATTCGATGAACCTTATAACCTGACAAACGGTGGACCAGCAGATGCGACATTAACATTAGGCCTCTATATTTATCGAGTTGGTTTCAGTTATTTTGATTTCGGTTATGCTTCCGCGATGGCCTATATCATTGTGGTAATCGTAGCTATATTATCCATCATTCAATTAAAAGTAGCAGGAGATGATTAAGATGGAACATACAAATAAAAAACCAAGTCAGCTAATCTCTAAGATACTCTTATATTTCTCTTTATGTGTCTTTTTGTTTATCTCCATCTTCCCGTTCTACTGGATGTTTGTAGGTTCTACCAATCATACAAGTAAAATGTTTACAAACCCTCCTACGTTAACGTTTGGAGATCAATTTATGACCAATCTAACAAACTTAAATGAATCGATAGGAATCTTCCGAGTACTCTTTAACTCTTTATTCGTTTCCTTAACATTCGTTATTCTATCTCTATTAGTTTGTACATTTGCCGCTTATGCTTTATCAAAATTCAAGTTTAAGGGAAGAAATACGATTTTCTTAGTGTTTGTACTTTCTATGATGATCCCTTACCAAGCTACACTGATTCCTTTGTTCCGCATGATGACGGAATTCAACTTATTAAATACGTACTTTGCATTGATTGCACCTCAGCTGTGCTTTCCGTTCGCTATCTTTTTAATGAGACAAAACTTTCTAGCGTTTCCAGACTCCCTTATTGAATCTTCTAGAATTGATGGAGCTGGGGAGTTCCGAATCTTTTGGTCCGTTGTATTGCCATCGATGAAACCAGCACTAGCCGCTACGTCTATTTATCTATTTATGATGCAGTGGAACAATTTCATGTGGCCGCTAGTCGCGGTTAATTCCCCGGAAATGTACACATTTCCTGTAGCATTATCAAGTTTAATCGGGATCTCCATGATTGATTATGGCCAAATTATGGTCGGAATCTCCATTGCTACAGTCCCTATTATTATCTTTTTCTTATTGTTACAAAGACACTTCATTGCTGGGATGCTGGGTAGTGCGGTTAAAGGATAGAACAAGCGACAAAAACAACTATGTGAGGAGTAATAATTATGGTTAAGAAATACCCAGCCATTCATCATAACTTAAAAGGATTTATGCATGGTGGAGACTATAATCCAGATCAATGGCTTCGCTATCCAGGCATCTTGGAAGAAGACTATCGTTTAATGAAACTAGCAAAATGTAATACCTTCTCCATCAATATCTTTAGCTGGAGTGCCATTGAGCCTGAAGAGGGGACTTACCATTTTGAATGGTTAGATAAAATCATGGATGACCTTTCCGAACAAGAATCCCATGTCATTTTAGCGACACCTAGTGGAGCCAGACCTGCTTGGCTATCACAAAAATATCCAGAAGTACTGCGTATGGAAAGCAATCGAGTACGGAACCTGCACGGGTTACGTCATAACCATTGTTTTACCTCACCCGTATACCGAGACAAAACTGCAGATCTGAACCGTATTTTAGCTGAACGGTATAAAAATCATCCAGCCCTTATTATGTGGCATGTATCAAACGAGTACGGCGGAGATTGTCACTGTGACCTTTGCCAGGATGCGTTTAGAAGCTGGTTAAAAAATAAATATCAAACCTTGGATGAGCTAAACCACGCTTGGTGGACTGGATTCTGGAGTCATACGTTTACCGATTGGGAACAAATTGAGTCACCTGCACCACATGGTGAATATCAAATTCACGGTCATAACCTAGATTGGAAACGCTTTGTTACCGATCAAACGATTGATTTCTATAAAAACGAAATTGCTCCCTTAAGAGAAATCACTCCAGATATCCCAGTCACCACCAACTTTATGGGGGATTACCCAAAAATGGGACCATACCTTGGTTTAAACTATGATAAGTTTGCGAAAGAAGTCGATGTCGTGACATGGGATAGTTATCCGGCATGGCATAGTAACTATCAAAAAACGTGGGAGCTTGCTGCAGACGTTGGATTTGTCCATGATGTATTTCGGTCCTTAAAGGATGGTCAACCATTCCTCATTCTGGAGAGTACACCTAGTCTAGTAAACTGGCATAAGGTAAACAAAGCAAAACGACCTGGCATGCATCTATTATCCGCCATGCAGTCTGTTGCTCATGGGTCCGATTCTATTCTTTACTTTCAGTGGAGAAAAGGAAGAGGCGCTTCCGAAAAGTTTCACGGAGCTGTTGTCGATCATGTCGGACATGAACATACTCGTGTATTTCGTGAGGTCACAGAGGTTGGCCATGCTTTAGAACAAATTCAAGAAGTAGCTGGTGCATCTGTTGAAGCAGAGGTTGCTATTATCTACGATTGGGAAAACCAATGGGCCATCGATGATGCTCAAGGCTTAAAGAATGAAAATAAGGAATACATTAAAACCTGTCAGCAGCATTACCAAGCTTTTTGGAAAAAAGGAATCCCAGTCGATATCATCTCTATGGACAAAGACCTATCTAAATATAAGCTCGTAATCGCACCGATGCTTTATATGGTTCGCCCAGGAGTAGCCGAGCGCATTGAGGAATTTGTCGCTAACGGCGGCACATATGTAGCGACGTATTGGAGTGGAATTGTCGGCGAAAATGACCTTTGTTTCCTTGGCGGTTTCCCTGGACCGTTGCGTAATGTGCTCGGAGTTTGGGCGGAAGAGATTGATACACTATATGAGACAGACTTCAATGAAGTGCAATTTACAGCAAATGGCGCAGAACCGGCGACTTATTCTGCTAGAGATTACTGTGAAGTAATCCATGCAGAAAGCGCAGAAGTATTGGCAGAATTTAAGCATGACTTCTATCAAGGATCACCTGCTGTAACGAAAAATAGTTTCGGAAAAGGTTCTGCCTATTACATTGCCTCTCGGAATAGTCCGGAGTTTCATGATGATTTTTACCGCCAACTCGTAGATAACTTAAGCATTCAAACCATTATCAAAGGTCCTATCCCTGAAAACATTAGCGTGCAAAAGAGATCCGACGGGGTACATGATTATATCTTTGTCATGAATTTTCACGATACCAATCAAACAGTAGATTTAGAAGAAGGACGACCATATATTAATCTACTTTCCAATAGAGATGTATCCGGAAGATTAAATCTCGGGCCTTATGGAGTAGCCGTGCTTAAACATTAAAACACAAAACCTGTAAGCGTTACCCACCAGCTTGCAGGTTTTGCTATAATCAATAGTAACTAGAGTAGAGTGAAGTTAGGAGAACAGGCCATGAATCAAATAAAAATACGCCATACCTTTTCTTCCATTGAAAAATCCTTACCTCTTTTTATTGAAAGTATTGGGTTCAATCCACAAGAAGAGGATTTTGCTAGGCCAGAGGGATATCCTTATTACCATTGGTTACAGACTATCAAGGGTACAGGAACTTTTTCACTTTCTGGGGAAAAGTACGTCTTGACTCCAGGAAAGGGGATTTTTCTCACTCCCTTTACTCCTCATTCCTATCATACGACCGGATCTAAGTGGTCTACCTTGTATGTTACCTTTGGAGGTTCCTCGGTCGATTCCATCTTAAATTCTTTAGAGCTTAATTTTTCCGCACTGTATGCCGAATCAGAGGAAGTACCTTTCTCCAGCTTAATCAAGGATATGTTAAAAAAGGTAGAGAAAGATTCGGAGTTTTCGAAGCTAGAACTTTCTCGTGATCTATATAGCTTTATCATTATGCTCAAGCAATATGGAAAATTAAAAATACAGCGTTCTTTATCGCAATCCTTCGATAAAATCAAACCTGTCGTGGACTGGATAGAAGGTCATTACTCAGAGAACATTGGATTAGCAGATATGGCGGATGTTATGAATATGAGCTCCCAGCATCTAACAACCATCTTCCGTGGAACATTTGGAATGAGCCCTTATTCCTTTCTCATCCAGCTCCGTATTAGAGAAGCGAAGAAGAAGCTTGTATCCGATCATTCCGTTTCCTTGAAAGAAATTGCCGATCAAGTTGGCTTTAATGATGTAAGTCACTTCGTAGCTACTTTTCGAAAAATCGAAGGAATTACACCAAAAAAATATAGGAATCTGTTCAACAAAAAGCTCCAGTAAACACATCGGTTTATTGGAGCTTCATTTTTACTGTTCTAGGAGCCTTTTCATTTGAATAATCTTTGTACTCAGTATGTCATTGCATTTGGGGACATGTCTTTTTAAGAATGGGATAATATCATCCACATATTCTTCGACGTTCTTCTTATTTTCTTCGCTTTCTAATAAGTTCAGTACGAATCTTGCAAGCACATGTGATTCTAAGGCAGCGTTAGTCGTGTTCAGTGTTGGCCTGGAAATAGATACGATTTCTTCCGTAACGATCTCCTCCGATAACGGCAAGAGCTCATTCTGAATAGACTGTTCAACATTTTCTTTTGAGTGTACTCTTATCACGCATTCAGCGTAAGTAATAACTTCAATCACTTGAACCGCCTCCGAAACAATCTAGTAGTCTTATTATATCATATGTGGCCGATAGAAAGGTGCTAGTCACCACCCGAAAAATCTTGTTTCACAGGAAGGAAACTATCTTCTAAATATATAAAATATCAAACCTTTTTGAAGTATAATATCTGGAAGCATAGTCAATTTAATATAGGGAAATAGATACAAAAAAGAGCAATCCCTGTTAGTAGAATTGCTCCCTTATTTCATTCCGTTATGATGGTCTTGTCTTTTTTATTTCCTAGTATAAAGATCACCCACCAGTAGATCAGGTACAAGTAACCAAAAATGGACGGCCAAGCGTTATTAGGATTGCCCTTTCCCTGTATTGCGTCTAGTATATCGTTTGGATTAATGGTTCCGCACACAAGAATTAGAATGCAAATTCCAAGAGAGACAAAAGACTGCTTTATATTTATCTTCATAAAGAGACTCACTATATTTGTAATGATGGTTGCAAAAGGTAAAAACCAACTTATTAGAATTAGCGCAGCATAAAAAATCCAACGAAGAATCGGAATGAATATGATATGTAGAACCACAATAACTATCAAAAGGACATATAAAGACATATCCTTTCTCTTGTGCATTTCTATTTCTTCTAATTCTTCCTTTTTTCGATTCTCTTGATCATTACATTCTATCATTTTACCTCTCCTCTAAGAAAACGGTAAAGATACACAATCACTCGTTTTGCAAGACCAGGATTAAATAGTAACCAATAGAAGAGATAAACATAGCCAATAAATGATAACCAAATCCATATCGACCTTTCCTTTAGTTGATGTAAGAAAAATTCCGCTTCGGATGGGCCAAATCCGTGTCTGTTCACGTTATTTAACACCTTAATGAAAACAACAACAACTATTGCTGCAATAGATAGCTTCCAGTTTAGTTTTAGAATAAGGCTACCTATAGCTAGAGGTAGTATGATGAACGGCAAATAGGTAAGAACCCAAATAATCACGAAAAGAGAGAAAATATAGGGTAGAAAAAGAAATCCATATCTATTTAAAAACTCAATTTCCACAAAAATGATAAAAAGTACATATAGTATCACTAATGCAAATAGAAACCTAAACTTTTCTTCCCTCTTTTTCCATTCTGATTCTCGCTCTATTTTTCGATTGGTATTTTCCATATTTAAAGTCTCCTTAATAAGGATGTAAAGAACGATGTATTTGATATGTCTAAGTTTCTTTATTTTACCATTTATTTTCTAGTTCTTTGTGATAAATTTTAACCATGAAAAAAGTAGTTCAATTTAGGTTGGATAGTTGTTCCAAAATTGAACTACTTTCTTTAATTGTTTCTATTGCGAGTCACCCACTGCTCTTACGCCTTTTCCTTTATATAAAGAAACTAATCCCTAATGTAATACCAAACCCTACAAAGGCAATGATTGTCTCCATCACAGTCCAAGACTTTAGTGTATCTTTTTCAGACATTCCGAAGAATCGGTTTACCATCCAGAAACCAGAGTCATTCACATGGGATGCAATGGTTGCGCCAGATGCAATCGTGATGACTAATAGTGCCAACATCGGTCCTGAAATTCCTAGTGTTTCAATAACCGGTGTAATTAAGCTGGCTGCAGTCACCATCGCAACGGTCGCGGAACCTTGAGCGATACGTACTGCAGAAGCAACCAAGAATGCAAATACAATAATTGGAACATTTAAATCACTCATCGTATTCGCCAACACATCCCCAATACCTGTTTCCACAAGAACCTGACCAAATATTCCCCCAGCACCTGTAATTAAAATAATGATACCAGCTGGTTCTAATGATTTAGTTGCAATTTCTTGAATATCACTTATCGTATAGCCTCTTTTCGTCCCTAGTATATAAAAGGTTAAAAGTGCCGTGATTGTGAGAGCGACACCTGGATTCCCAATGAATACGACAACTTGTAGCAAAGCACTACCCTCAGCTAAGAACAAACTAGAAAACGTGTTTAGGAGAATCAGAAATAATGGTAGTAAGATAAGACTAGCAATAACTCCGAAACCAGGAAGCTCTTTATCGTATTGCTTTCCTTTCGCTTCCTCAGCCATGTTTTTCAGCATGATTTTAGGAACTTCTACATGAATTTTCTTGGAAATATACGTACCGAAAATCGGACCCGCAATAATGGCGGCAGGAATCCCTGCAATTAGTCCGAACAGGACAACCCAACCAATATTTGCACCTAATAAGGATGCCACAGCGATTGGACCCGGTGTAGGTGGGACAAAACTATGTGTTACAGCTAAACCTGCAAGTAGTGGAATTCCATAAAATAATAGAGACTTTTTTGTTTTTTGTGCGAGGCTGTATAAGATAGGGACTAGAATAACGAAGGCAACATCTAGAAAGACTGGGATTGATATGATAAAACCTGTTAATGCGAGCGCCCAGTTTACCCGCTTTTCTCCAAACTTGTTCATTAAAGTAAGAGCTAAACGTTCCGCACCACCTGATACCTTAAGAATTTCCCCAAACATCGCTCCAACACCGATAATGACAGCTATTTCCCCAACGGTTCCACCCATTCCATCTTGTACTGCTGTAAAAATTTCCCCAGGGCTCATGCCAGCCAGTAAACCAACCACATAACTAACAGCGATTAATGCAATGAACGCTTGTAGCTTAACACGGATGACTAAAAACAATAAAAGTGCAACACCAAAAACAGCAAGTAACGTCAATCCTAAAGTTGATGTCATTCTGCTTTCCTCCTCTAACAAAGTTAAACCTACATTCGCAAGCCAAGGCAAAGAGTTTTCAGTACTCCGATACAACACTCATCGGATCAGGTATCTCATATACCCTATAAAGCATGGCAGCTTACAACTATATATGTATGTGGTTAACATTTTTGTCAGAATAGGACTACCTGCGTGTTTTTTCTTAAGGGATGGTTAAAATTAGTTCGTATTTAACCAATAAAAATAAACACTTTTCAACAGTTGAAAGATGTGACACGGCTGATTTCTGCAACTTATGATATGATTTCCTTAGATTAACAAACAGAAGGTGGAACCCACATTGAATACGAAAAAAGTCTTTCCCGTACTTGTTGCGGTTATGTTTCTTGTTATGGTTGGCTTCGGAATTATTATTCCTGTACTTCCTTTTTATGCAGAGGAGCTTGGTGCATCACCAACCGAGCTTGGTTTATTAATGTCTATATATTCTTTGATGCAACTTATATTCGCTCCAATGTGGGGTCGTCTTTCGGATCGGATTGGTCGTAAGCCTATCATGATGATCGGCATTTTTGGACTTGCTCTATCTTTTTTCATCATGGCACTGTCCACAAACCTATGGATGCTATTTGTTGCCAGAATCATTGGAGGCATATTGTCAGCAGCTAACATGCCAACCGTCATGGCTTATGTTGCGGATATCACAACAGAGGAAGATCGCGGTAAGGGGATGGGATTGATCGGGGCCGCTACTGGTCTTGGATTTATTTTTGGTCCGGCTATTGGTGGAGGGTTTACAAATATTAATTTACATACCCCTTTCTATATCGCCGGCATCTCATCTATAGTCACTTTTTTCTTAGTTTTATTTGTCCTAAAAGAATCCTTAGCGGTTTCACATAACAAAATCGATAAAGGTAAAGCCTCCTTAAAAGAGGTGTTACGCGGACCTTTATCCATGTTGTATTTCCTACAATTCTTTGTCTCTTTGTCCCTATCTGGCTTGGAGGCTACTTTTGCTTATTTCTCTGCGAAACAAGCAGGACTAGATTCGGTTACATTAGGCTATATTTTTATGATTATGGGGCTTGCAAGTGCGGGCGTACAAGGCTCTATGGGGAAACTGACTAAAAAGTATGGGGAAGCTAAGATTATCCAAGCTGGAATTCTAGTTTCTGCTATCGGTTTCGGACTAATTCTTTTCACGCAGAACTTTACAACTGCAGCTATTTTCCTAGCAATATTCGGTGTTGGGAATGGTGTCATTCGCCCAAGTGTTTCTTCTTTATTAACAAAACTGTCTAAGTCCGGACATGGAAGTGCCACTGGCTATTTATCTTCCTTCGACTCTCTCGGAAGAATAATAGGACCTATATTAGGAGGCTGGCTTTACTCCTTCACTATAGGTCTGCCTTATGTCACTGGCATTCTATTATCCCTGATCGCCTTAATCCTATTCCGGATCTATGTAGTGAGATCCAATCAGCAGCTTGATCATTAACAGTGCGAATGGGCTTGCCAATTAAGGAAAAGGACGGATAACTTTTGCTTTGAAAATCTATTACAAAGACAATATTTGAATAATCGTCTTTAAAACCCCATCTTCTTCATTGGATCGGGTAATATAATTCGCCGCTTCTTTTAATTCATCAACTGCATTGCGGACCGCAAAGCTGTATGTAGCACGATCCATGAGTTCTAAATCATTGTAACCATCTCCGAATACCATTGTTTCTTCGGGAGTAACATGTAATAGCTTTTGTAAGTGTTCAACAGTTGTACCCTTATGAACATTAGCATTAGCTATATCTATCCATGCCGCCTCCGAAGCAACAATATAAGCGGATTCAAAAAACGGAGATAATCTTTCCCTGGTTTCCATACACCTTAATAATGGGTCGTGAATGGTAATCTTAACAAAGTCATCTTTTATTTCATTGAAATCCGATACTTGTCTAACCTGTGCATAGGACCTCCTGACAATAGCCGCTTCTTCAGTGGGTGTCGTATCTTTTATGACAGCACCCGTTCTAGTACAGGCAATAATCGTATGTTCGAGGCTTATTTCCTCAAGCATATGGATAATTTTCAATCCTAATTTATTACGAAGCAAAGATTCGTAAACAAATTCTCCATTATGCTTGATTCGAGTTGCACTATCCCCTAAAATCCATAAATCATCTGCATCCTCACCAAATAACTCTTCTACCCGTTCACATTGCTTAACCAGTAACCGGAGCAAAAACAACTCCTTTTTCTTTCATTAACCTTTTTACATCCTTGTAAAGTTCCCTGTTGAAATCTCCGTTATTATTCAAGAACGTTCCGTCCATATCCGTTAGCACCAATTTAATCATAATGTCTCCCCCTCGTATAAAAGATCTCTTTATTAACTTAATTGTATCTGCATGGAGTAAGACAGTACATTGTTCAGAAGATTTTAGTTAAGATTTACACAATAGGGAGTTTGTTACATACATGTAACAACACGTTTCTCAAATCTCCTTGCTGTATTGGAAAAGAGTTTAACAAGGTATTATTTATGAAAAAACACTCCGGTGATTTACGGAGTGTCTTATTAGAAATGGTACTTCATTCTTTGCATGGTACCCTACTTAAAATCCCCTAACTTAATCTACAACATCAATATTTCCTTAATATCCTCTTCGGTAAGCGTAGACCGCGAATTTTCTTTAGCACCAATAACTTCCTCCATTAAATCTCTCTTTTTCACTTGCAATTGATTCATTTTTTCCTCAATTGTACCGCGGGCCACAAGCTTAATCACCTCAACAACATTCGCTTGACCAATTCGATGAGCACGATCAGCTGCCTGTTGCTCAACAGCTGGGTTCCACCAAATGTCGTATAGGATAACGGTATCAGCACCCGTTAGATTAAGGCCTGTACCACCTGCTTTTAAGGAGATGAGGAATAAATCACGTTCACCAGCATTAAAACGATTGCATATTTCCACTCGTTCTTCTGATGGGGTTTGTCCATCAAGGTAGAAAAAAGGTAGCCCTTGAATAGCTAAATCTTTCCCAATAATCTTAAGCATTTTCGTAAACTGTGAAAAAATTAACACCCTTCTTCCAGAAAGCCTTGATTCCTCTATAATCCGCATCAGTTGTTCAAATTTAGCTGAGCTTCCTTTATAGCCATCAACAAACAAGGCTGGGTGACAACAAATCTGCCGTAATCGAGTCAAGCCAGCAAGAATCCTAATACGATTTTTTCGGAGAGTATCTCTATCCAGATGCTTTAACGTATCGTGTTTAAGCTTCGACAAATAGGCGGCATATAACTTCTTCTGTTCAGGAAGCAACTCCATGGATTCGGTTAATTCTCTTTTTCCAGGAAGCTCTGCTAGTACATTTTCTTTTAACCTACGAAGTAAAAAAGGACGTGCCCTGCGTGCAATCTTTTCCCTTGGGAGGTCACTATATTCCTTTAACCCAAGGAAAAGCTCAGGAAACACAACATGGAATATAGACCAAAGCTCCTCCAACGAATTCTCTACAGGCGTACCAGTGAGAGCAAATCGGTAATCTGCTTGTATCTTTTTTACTGCTCTTGCTGTTTGTGTAAAAGGGTTCTTAAAGGCTTGCGCCTCATCAAAAAACGCAGTGTGAAAGGACTGTTTTTCGTACCATTGTATGTCACTGCGTAACATGGGATAGGAGGTAATGACGACATCCTTATCCATTACATCTTTCCGTATTTTAGACCGTTTATCTTTATTCCCATCCACAACAATTGCTTGTATCTCTGGGGTGAATTTCTTACATTCACTAAGCCAGTTATACGTCAAAGACGCTGGGCAAACAATGAGAACTGGGCGTTTCCTTTCGCGGATATTGGGAAGTTCCGAAAGAATGAACGCAATACTTTGTAGCGTTTTCCCTAACCCCATATCATCCGCTAGAATTCCTCCAAATCCATAGCTAGCCATTGTTTTCATCCATCTGTACCCATGTTTTTGATAGTCTCGCAATATGGAATCTAAGCTTTTTGGAACTGCGAATGCCCTTTCATCTGGACTTTTAAGTTTCTCAAGGAAATGCCGGAACGATTCCTCTATGGTGAACGTACTACTATCATCAACAGAATCCAGAAGCCGAAGCCCCCTGACAATCGGTACGTCAAATCCACTTTCCAGGTCTTCATCCTGTACAGGAGCTGCATGCAAAAAACGCCTGATTTCTTCAAATTCTCTCGTCTCCAGGGACAAAAGTGATCCATTCCGCAAACGGTAGTACTTCCGTTTCTCCTCTAGTTCCTTTAGAATCTCCCGTATTTCTTTTTCAGGAATACCATCCATCTCAAACTTGAATTCCAACCAATCGGTCCGTTCCTTTTTATACTTTATCCGGATTTTCGGGAAAGCTTTGTCTCTGACAACCCGATTTCTGACTGCTGTAGTTGCATATATTTGTACAAGCTTTTGGAGCATCGGAGTGACATGTTGCAAAAACTCATATTCCAATTCTTCATTATGCAAAAAGTACCCTTCATCTGTTTTGGTAAACGAGCTATCATCCATTAGCTTTAGGATCTCGTTTTCCTTTCCCACATCCCTTATCACGATATATTTATTTTGGATTTCCCGACTTTCTAAGGGATTGATCACAATATTTCCATAGTGAAATTCCAGTCCGGCAAGTAGGCGATTTTTCACCCGGTCCAAATATAGCTTGGCAGATAGTGGTGTCTTCTCAAGCCGTTGCGTCATACCTTCCGATAGTCGGACATCTCCCAGCTTCCTCAACCCTGGAACTACCTTTTCCATAAAAAAATTCATTTGGTCACGTGGAATCGGAATTTGATTCGTTCCTGAATCGTCTAACATCTGTTTCAGTTCGGAGAGACGCTTATTTTCCTCATCTCTCAACTGGATCAATTTCCCATCATATAGAACGACTTTATACGAATTCAACACAACCATCCGATTTATTCCTTTAATCTTCACTTTATAGTCTCCACTTGCTGTTTCTGCAAAGTCAAACTGAAGTGGAAGCTCTTCTTCCAAAAAATGAAAACCTTCGAACGTATTCCCGTCATACTCCATCCTTACCAACGGCGCTCGTGTAAGTAAAGGGATAAGCCGCTCTCCAGAAGAAGGGGGAATAAGTAACAGATGGTTATCGATTGTGTAGTCAAAGCTATCCGGTAACGAGTCCACATACATTTCTTCATCATGGATCACTGGAATAAGCCGCTGAATAACCGCATCCGTTTCTTTTGGAAAGCAATGAAGAGCAGGGTCATAGGTGAATGATGGGGACAATGTGCATAAATTTCCTGTTTTTACTTGCCTCAGGAAGTCCCTTATATTTTTAATTTTTATAGGACCAATGGTCATTTCTATTCCAAGAAGATACTGTTTCCCGTCTACGGAGACGGGTTTACATGTAAACACTAAATCAAGCACTTGCCGATTTTCAAAGTGAAGCTGGTGGCCGCTTGAACGGGTACGTTGATTATTGAAAATAGACATCAGACCTTCAGTTAGAGCTTGATTTGCTGAAGCATTTGTATGAACGATAGGAATAGTATTATGACGCTGGTGATCGTATATAGCCAGTAAAACTGCCGCAATATGTTGACAATCGTTTTTAACGGAAACTAACGTTGGGCAGGTGCAATTTGTGCGAAAGCCACCGTTAGAATCTTTTTCTATCGTGACAAGTATATCCTGCAGTCCAGTAATTGTTGCACTACAACGATCAGGACTGTAATCTTCAAATGTTACTTTATTAGCACGATAAAAAGAGTCACCTTTTTTGAAGGAGACTGTACCGCACATTTCTTTAATGATTTTTTGATTTAATGTAATATCCAAGTGCTTTGCTCCTTCCTAAGGAAACTCGCTTTGTTTTCAATGATAATTCTATGTTTAGCTCCAATTGATACTCTGAACCAATACTAGTATAGAGGAGGTTTTGCATAAACCATTATAGTGATTACGATCTTAATTATAAGGGGATAAAATTTTTACAGCAATTTTTGTTATATCGCGACTACTTATGGTGCGTTCCCAAAGATGCATATATCTCTCCTTTTGTGTGTACTTCCAATAGACCATTCAAGTCTTCAACTTTATTTTAATCTCTTATTATTCCATAAGAATATTCGTAATCCATCAATATCCATTGACCTTCAAGAAATAAACATATAGAATTCTTTACATCTTTTCAAAAAAATGAGGGTACAGTATGAAAAATGTATTATTTAGGAAAAAGAATCTCGAGGAATTATTAGAAAGAAGAGGAGATATCCAGCTACGACAATCGTTAGGAGCATTTGATCTAATCCTCCTTGGAGTAGGTGCCATTGTCGGAACAGGTATATTCATTCTTCCTGGGACAGTAGCTGCCGAGCACGCTGGACCATCAATAGTTTTTTCCTTTATTATAGCTGCTATTGTCTGTGCATTAGCCGCTATGTGTTATTCAGAGTTTTCTTCATCCATACCAGTAACGGGTAGTGCATATACGTATGGATACATTGTATTTGGAGAATTAGTCGCTTGGTTAGTAGGATGGGCTTTGCTGTTAGAATATGGCTTAGCGGTTGCAGCAGTTGCAACTGGTTGGTCTGCTTATTTTAGTGCTTTGTTAGAAGGGCTTAATATTACCATTCCAAAAGCCATCTCTGGATCTTTTAATCCCGCAGATGGAACCTATGTGAATTTGCCGGCTATAGCCATTATATTTGCCATTGCATCTTTGTTAACGCTCGGAATAAAAGAATCTACGAAATTTAATACGATCATGGTATTTATTAAAGTAGGTGTAGTTTTCTTATTTATTGGAGTAGGTCTTTTTTATGTGGAGCCTGCTAATTGGCAACCATTTATGCCGTTCGGAATGGATGGTGTAATGAGTGGCGCAGCCCTTGTTTTCTTCGCTTATCTTGGGTTTGATGCTGTTTCGTCAGCTGCTGAAGAGGCAAAGAATCCACAACGCAATATGCCAATTGGAATTATTGGATCCTTATTTATTTGTACAATACTTTATGTAGCAGTTTCGCTTGTTTTGACTGGGATGGTTTCTTATACAAAGCTAAATGTGAGTGACCCGGTTAGCTATGTTATGCAGATCGTTCATCAAGATTGGGTGGCTGGCGTTATTTCTCTTGGTGCTGTTGTGGGCATGATGACTGTTATACTTGTTATGACATACGGCGGAACGAGACTTCTTTACGCGTTTGGCCGCGATGGATTGCTGCCCAAAAGCATGTATGAGCTTAGCAAAAAATATAAAACACCCGTCAAAAATACGTGGGTATTTGCAACACTTGTGGCTTTTTGTGCCGGTTTCGTTCCGTTATCTAAACTAGCAGAACTAGTAAACATAGGAACATTACTTGCATTTGCAATCGTTTCGATTGGAGTTATTTACTTAAGGAAAAATAAGAGTACACCATCCAATGGTTTTAAAGTGCCTTTCTTTCCTTTTTTACCAATTTGTTCATTCCTATTATGTTTATTTTTAATTACTCAGCTCTCTGTTCATACATGGATTGCTTGCGGTATTTGGTTTGTATTTGGACTACTCTTTTATTTTGCTTATGGTAAAAAGCATAGCGTAATGAATGAAGGATAAGAGCAAGAAGTGAGCTTATGTTGTTATACAGAGACAGTGTTAGCATACCTTGATGACAAGGGGTTAGAGGGTGGACACTTCAAAATTTCTGTTATGGATGCCTTTGATTATCGTACAAAGGACCCTCGAACAAAATTGGAGACCTTTTGATATATTGTGAAGTGGATTAATTCGTTAAAGAAATGAATCAACCTTAAATACACCCCATAAGATAACCAAATCTTTGGGGTGTTTATACATATTGTTGCAAAAAAGAAAGAAGCGATCTTCTTCTTGGACACTAATCCACTTCACAGCTGTGAATTTCTCCATGGCTCATTCGCCACCAAAACGGGCGACTCCAGAGTCCTTTTTACCACCAAAGGAAACATGTGCTTCTTCATTTACAAACTGATCTCAGCTAAATAAAGGGAGATTCCATGGACAAATACTGTTACTCTAACTTTCTATCCAAACCCTTCTCCCTTCGGTTAACTACTGTCAAAATTGAGATTCTGTAAAGTAAAAAACCGCACCTACTTATGGCGCGGTTACTATGGTACAAATATAAGTGTAAACGGTTCGGTCTCGAAATGAGTGACCTAAAAATCCTTCCTCACTGCTTTACTTATAACTAAGTAAGCCACTAGAAAACCAATGACTCCAAGCATAATGGGTATGGCGGTAATAGAAAATAGATTCCCCCCACTTTCTCCAGTTGAAGATAAAATCGCAACAATGAGAATAGAAGAAGTAATAGTTGCTGGAACAGAGTATTTAATCATTCCAAAGAATAAAGGAATAAGGGACATTCCAGCACATGCCAGGGCTATACTAATGATGTGAGCTGCTTCATTCGTGAATAGCTCTGTTGTTAGAGGTACTGCGGTTAAAGCATACATGTTATTAAGGATAAAAAAACTAAAAAACACAATACCAACCGAAATAACAATAAAGCAAAAGGTCAAGAAACTAACAATGATTAATTTTGACAAAAGAAGCTTTTTCCTATTAATTGGGTACATGAACAGTACAGAAATGGTTTTATTCTTAAACTCTTCCACAATCATATTGGAAAGTAAAACAGATGCATGAATAACAAAAGCTGCTACAACTAATAGTTTAATCAACATCATGATATCTTCAGGGTTTGCATAAAACTCTGCAACAGCCTCTGGATCTATAGAAATCAATAGAAGCATGCCGATAATTCCTGCATTTATCAATAAAAAATTCAATAAAACACCTTGAACATTCATTCTTCTCATTTCCAACTTTATAAGGTTAAGCATGATGATTACCCCCTCCTATAAGTTGTAAGAAATAATCTTCAAGTGATTGATTTTTCTTATGGATTGCATCAATTTCTATTTCATTTCGAACCATAGCTTGTATAATATCATCCTGAGATGTATTACGATCATATATTTTTATTAGCCCTTTATCATCTATCACTCGAAAATTAACCACCTTCAACTCGTTTTCCAGGACAAAAGCAGCTTTTGAATAGTCAGTTACTAATAACTCCAAATGCTCCTCCTGTTTTCCGCGAATATCCTTCATTGAAGTCTCTTCTACTAGTTTGCCTTCTCGTATGACACCGATTGTATCGGCAATTTGTTCAATTTCTCCAAGAATATGACTAGAGATTAAAAGTGTTATCCCATTTTCCCTGCTTAGCTTCAGAAACAAATCACGTAATTCATTCATACCAACAGGATCTAATCCATTCACTGGTTCATCTAATATAAGAAGATCCGGCTTCGTTATTATGGCTCTTGCAAGACCTAGTCTTTGTTTCATGCCAAGAGAAAACTCTTTAACAGGCTTAGCATCAACATTGACCAGGTTTACAAGATCCAGTGCCTCAGTAATTGCCTTTTTGTTATAGTAACCCATATATTCGCAATGAAGCTCCAGGTTCTTTTTTGCAGTGAGTTTTTCATAAAAAATGGGATATTCGATAATACTCCCTATTCTTTTTAGTATTTCATAGGAGGTGGGATGTACTTTTCCCCCTAATACTTCTATATCTCCTTCTGTCGGTTTCACAAGATTTGTTATCATTTTCATAACCGTTGTTTTCCCTGCTCCGTTCGGACCAAGAAAACCATAAATTTCACCACGCCGAACATTTAAATTAACATCTGAAACAACTTCTTTTCCCCGATAAGCCTTTGTTAACTGGTGGGTTTTAAGAATATATGTCATATAACAACCCCCTTACAAATATTTAGCCTTACTATATCAAAGGAAACTGTCTTATTAATTACTTAATCCTTACGTTTTTCTTACGTTTCAAATTTGTGTATCTTTAGATTTCTTGAACTTAATCGTGAACACTGTCCGTTTGAAAGGAATGCTGGAATATTCAATATGACCCTTCATCTGTTCGATTAGCCTTTTTGCAATCGTTAGGCCGAGACCATTTCCTTCTGCCGAGGAGCTTCTTGAGTCATCTAATGTGTACAACCTTTCAAAAATTCGATTAGCTTCTGCTTCTTTTATCCCTTTCCCTCGATCCCAGACATCTATAAAAACATGGTCACTATCTTGATGTAAAGTTAATCCAATTACTTTTCCGTCCTTCCCATATCTAATAGCATTTGATAGTAAATTCTCCAAAACCCGAGTTATGGCATCTGCATCTGCATAAAGAAGGATAGACTCTTTTGGAATATCAATTTCTACGTCAAAACCTTTGGAAGTTAGAGTATCATAGTATCCTAGTATTGTTTTTCGACATAGCTCATTTAAGTGAACCTTACTCCATTTCATTTGCCAGTCACCTGATTCAAGCCTTGCTAAATCAAAAAATTTATTTATCAAGCCTGCTACTTCCGTTACTTTCACTCCCACATTTGTCAAAAGTGCATCGCGATCTTCAGGTGTAAGTTTCTGATTATGCTGTATGGTCTCGATATATCCCGAAATTACAGTAAGCGGAGTCTTTAAGTCATGAGAAACATTGGATAACATACGATTCATTGAGATTCTCATTCGTGCATTGTCTGCCATAAATCCCTGATGAAAATCAAGCAAATCATTAGTTACAACTAAAAGCTCTCTAAGCTGCTTTTCATCCGTAAATAATAACAATCGTTCAGCAGATTTATTAGAAATAATTTGATTAAGTTTTTTAGAAATGTACTGCAAGCTTTGGTTCATCGTCTTCTTTAATCTATAAAACTTATAGATTATTATGAGCAAGAGAAGGAGAAGAACAGAAAGAATATATATCATCTATTTATCTCCATCTTGTAGCCGATGCCCCATATGGTCTTTATGTATGTAGGAGAAGAAGGATCGTCTTCTATTTTTCCGCGAAGCCTCCGGATATGAACATTTATAACATTATCATCTCCGTAATAGGTTTCCTTCCATATACTTTCAAAAAGTTGACCCTTCGTAAATACTTGATTTGGATTCGTTGCTAGCAAACTCAATATTTGAAATTCCTTTGCAGTCAAATTAATGTCCTTGCCATTTTTTAAGACGGTGAAGTTATTTAAATCGATAACAAGATCCAACACCTTTACGATCTGATTATGAGGATTGGACTGGCTATATTGCTTGGAACGCCGTAATGCAGCCTTAACTCTGGCAGTCATTTCTATTAGAGAAAATGGTTTCCCTATATAGTCATCTGCCCCGAAACCAAGTCCGAGCGCCTTATCTACATCACTATCTTTTGCAGACATGATCAAAATAGGTAACTGGCTATCCGTCCTTATTCTCTGTAAGATATCCAATCCGTTGGCAGAAGGAAGCATTAAATCAAGTATAATCAGATCAAATTTTTCTCGCAAAAAAAGATGGATAGCTTCCTCACCATCAAATGCTGATACAACCCTATATCCTTCGTTTTTTAGATGATTCGAAACCATTTCATGAATTTGCTCATCATCTTCAACTAGCAATATCGATTCATTCATGCCATCACCTCTTTCTTATTTTTTGAACGCACACTTTAATAATTGGTTAAATTATAATCTATTTAACTCGTAAAACAAGTGTTTATAGGTAATTGTGGATGAGCGTAGATTTCACTAACCCTCGGCCCACTGACATAAGAAAAGGATTAGGATCTTAAAAATAAGAACGATAAATCCGGATATCATACCATAAATTAAATAATGAGAATCCGTCACTTCAGGTAATGCTCCCGGTTCATCCATCACATCAGCGGATTTTCAGTTTTTTCCATAACCTTACACTTTAAGGCCCCCCATTTTAAAAGATTGCTCTCCTCCATAGAACAAATGTGTCATTGCTTGCGGAAGCTTTTTCGTATAGTTCTTGCAATGTATGACAGCAATCACTGAATTTTCATAAGATACAATCATAAGTATAAAAGAACAAATATATAACTACTTACATTTAGTAAACAAATTCCCCTCTTTTATCAATTAAATGTTATGATTTTAATAAACGTTTTTTTAAAAAAAGGGAGAGTTGGTTTGTGAACAGCCCAGATATACTAACTCGAAATAACGTGAATATAAAGGGAAATGGAAAGCAGCCTATCATTTTTGCTGCTGGATTTGGTTGTGACCAGACCGTCTGGAATCCTATACTAGAATCATTTGAAAAAGATTATCGAATTATTTTATTTGACTATGTAGGTCTAGGAAAGTCTGACATAAGTGCCTTTGACTCGGTTAAATATGGAAATTTATCAGGTTATGTACAGGATGTATTAGATGTTTGCTCAGCCTTAGATTTAAAGAATGCTATATTCGTAGGGCATTCCGTCAGCAGTATGATTGGAATATTGGCTTCCCTTCAGAAACCAGAGTATTTTTCCCAACTAATCATGATTGGGCCGTCTCCCTGTTACCTCAATGACCCACCTGAATATTTTGGTGGTTTTGAAGAAGAGGACTTGAAAGGTTTAGTTAATTTGATGGAGAAAAATTACATTGGTTGGGCAAACGCATTCTCTGCGACCCTTCTAAACAACTCGGAACGTTCTGATGTCGCAAATGAGCTAGAGGATCGCTTTTGCTCCACAGAACCTGCCGTCATTCGTGCATTTGCACAAGCTTGTTTCTTTGGGGATAATCGAAACGACTTACCTCATGTAACGGTACCCTCCCTTATTATGCAATGTTCAGAGGATGTTATTGCCCCAAGGAATGTTGGGGAATATTTAGCGAAGCACTTGCCTAGCAGTACGATTACATTCATGAATGCTATTGGTCATTGCCCGCATATGACTGATCCAGTAGAGACCGCTCTTATCATTCGAGACTTTTTGGAAAGTAATACGGAATCAATCATGAGGGAGGATATAGGTGCCCTCCATGAATGAACAATTAAATTATTTACCAAGTGGATTCATCACATTATCAAAGAATGGCATTATTCTATCCATTAATGAGACATTACTTCAAATCTTAGACTATTCATCGGAAGCGCTTATTGGAAAGCATGTTCATGCCATTCTACCTAACCCTGCTCGTATGTTCTTTCAGCTTTATTTCATTCCATTGATTATGAGAAAGCACTTAGTTGAGGAAATGTATCTCTCTATAGCTTCTAAAAACGGGGAAGAAATTCCGGTTTTAATCAATGCCTCTCTTCATAATGAAAAAGAGGAGGCGGTCATATACTGTGTCATTATTCCTATGCGAAACAGAAATGAGTTTGAGGATCAATTGTTACTCGCTAAAGAGTTGGCCGAGAACGCTTTCGAGGAAAAAAATGAAGCTCTAATTGAACTAGAGGACGCACTGAAAACGTTAGAGGATAAACAAGAGGAACTAAAGAAACTTAACCAACAAAATTTAATCTTTAAAACCAACACAGAAAAGGAATTACAACTTGCCAAGAAAATTCAGGAAACTGCCCTAACAAAGGATATTTCCAATGAAAAAGTCGATATTTTGTCCTTCTATCGTGCTTCCAATGAATTATCAGGGGACATTTATGGGTTCTATCAAATCAACCCTCATCAGTATGGAATTATATTATTGGATGTAATGGGACACGGGATATCTTCCGCTTTGATAACGATGTCTTTACAATCCTTGTTTCACCGATTAATATCACAAGGAGTAAGAGCTGAGGTCGTGATGCAGGAATTGGATAGTCATTTGCATGATCTGTTTCAAAATAACGAAAGCGCATGGCATTATTGCACAGCAATCTACCTCTTTGTTGACACGAAAAAGCAAACCATGGAGTTTATTAATGCTGGACATCCGCCTACGATTTTCCAAGATCCTGCAGGGCAACAATTAGAGCTTTATGCGACAAGCCCTCCATTAGGAACATTTGAAGGTATTCACTTTAAATCAAAAACACTTGATTATAAAAAAGGAGCTCGAATACTGCTTTACACGGATGGAGTCTCAGAACCTCTTGGGCAAGAAAATCTAAATCTTGCCTTACAAAGGCATGCAACACTGCCTCTATCCGTAACTAGAGAAAACATGATTGTTTCTCTTTCAAATGAAGCAAAAGATCCATATAAAAATGACGACCAGTGCTTTATCTTAATAGAATTGAAATAAGACGAGGGAACAACGACTCGTCTTATTTTAGTCGGTTTTCCTTTATAAAATCTTCAAAACCGTCGACTATATTTTTATCTAATCGGTTTTGATTATACTTTTCGTACTTCTGTAATGCCAATTGCTCCGAGTATTTTCGCTGAAACTTCACTCGCATATTGAATCGGACTCTATCACCTTCCCATGGTCTATATTTTCTCTAATATATTAAAATTTAGTGAACAAAAAGTAAAAAGGAAGCAAATGAACCTCTGCTTCCTTACTCATTGACCTTAAGTTTTTTCTTGAATTGGATGGCTACCACTTCAAGCAGAATAGCAATGGCTAAAATGAAATAAGTGATTGCCCCTATTTCTCTAATATCTAAATAGAAACTGCTGGCCATGAACATGTCAAAGCCGATTCCACCTGCACCAGCTGCTGCTCCCATCGCGATAGCAACCGCGAAATTAATTTCGAACCTAAGGAACGTCCACGAAATCATGTAAGTGAGCGATGATGGGATGACAGCTTGAAAGATAATCTGCCACCAGCTTGCCCCACTCGCTTGAAGGGCTTCGATGACCCCATTATCTAATTCCTCAAAGGACTCCGAATAAGCCTTCACTAAATAGCTTACCGAATGAAACGTCATCCCTATGACAGCCGCTACACTTCCTAGTCCTGCTGCCACCGCAAAGATTAATACCCATAAAACCGTTGGCACTGCTCTTATAAAAGCAACGACTCCCTTAATCACCGTAGAAACTCGTTTATTGGTTAAGTTTTCAGCAGCAAGTAATCCTAAAAACACAGCGATAATCGCACCAAACAAAGTTGTTAAAAAAGCCAAACCTAATGTTATAAAAACCTGATAAAGTGCGTGGGAAAACGTGAAATGCTCCAAATGTGGCCTGACAAACATCGCTTTAAGGTTTGAAACGGTAGCTATTACCGCTTCACCAAAATCGATATCTTTGTAGTCGAAACTAAAAAACGCGTACACCGTCAGAACTGCTAGGATTACAAGGGTACTTCTTATTACCACAGTGGATTTCGTCCACGTTTTTATTCTGATCTGTTTCTGTAGGGGAGGCTTCAATAATTGATTCGTCGGAGTCACTTGTTCCTTTACTTCCATTATAGAATCACCCTTCTTACGTAATTCGATACAGATTCAATGAATAATATCGCCACGATGATGGCGATGACAACCAAAGAGGCGACATCATAATTCAAACTTTTATAATACAGATTAAAGGTAAAGCCAATTCCTGAGCCAGTGAGCAAACCAATCAATGTGGCATTTCTTAAATTTGTTTCAATCATAAATAAGATCCAGCTAATCATTTGGGGAAGGCTAGATGGAATGACTGACTGAGAGATAATAGAAAAGTAGCTAGCACCGGTCGCTTTCAACGCTTCAACGGAGCCTCCACTGACTTCATCGATTGTTTCAACAAAAGCTCTCGTTAAAAATCCAAACGAACCAAAAAACAAAGCAAAATAACCGGTTAATGAGCTCTGACCAAATGAAAATAGTAGAATCATCGCCCAGGCAGCCACATCAATGTTCCGAAAGAGGGTGGCAACCCCTCTACTAATACTTCCAAAAAAGGCATTGATCCTCGTCGTATTTGATCCGATAATGGCAAATAGTAAGGCAAATAAAGCCCCTATAGTCGTTGCTGCAATCGAAACCAACAAAGTTTCGATAAGCTTCTCCAAAATATCAGGAAGCTTTGTTAAAGATTCCCCTGTTGGGTAAAAGTTCCCCAAGCCCCATACTACTGCCTTTGGAAGCGAAGCAAAGCCCTGGACGACATTGTACTCCGTAATCATAATAGCTAGGACCGTGACAACTCCTAACATAGAGAGGAAACCTAGTGAGTTCCGCCTCTTTTTTAAAAAGTAATCAGCTTGCATGGATGCCTCCTATATCAAAAAGAAGATCTTCTGCTTCCGAACCATAAATACGCTGAATATCTTCGCTTGTTATGTTTTGAGGCGAACCATTATAGACCACCTGTCCGTGATTAATCCCAATGATTCGATCCGAATACTTCATTGCCACATCCACTTGGTGCAGATTCACTAAAGCGGTAATGCCCATTGTGCTTGTAATATCTCTTAAGTGATCCATGATAATCTTGGCTGAATTGGGGTCAAGAGAGGCAATCGGCTCGTCACACAAAAGCATTCGAGGATTTTGGATAAGAGCACGAGCGATTCCGACTCGTTGCTTTTGGCCTCCACTCAATTGATCCGCACGCTTAAACATATGCTCATCCAACCCAAGGGCTTGTAAAATTTGAGCAGCTTGCCCTTTTTCTTCTTGACTATAAATACCGAGCACCCCTGCCAATGTTGATTTTTTCCCTAAATTACCGTGGAGGGTGTTCTCGATGACACTTAAACGATTGACTAGATTATAGTGCTGAAAAATCATCCCGATTTTTGTACGAACCTTTTTTAATTCTTTTTTCTTGAGGTTTATCACGCTCATGTTATCGAATGTAATTTCTCCGCTACTTGCATCAATCATTCGGTTGATACAACGAAGAAGAGTCGATTTCCCCGCCCCTGATGGACCGATTATCGAAACAAACTCTCCTTCATGAACAGAAAAGCTAACATCCGATAACGCCTTCGTATCACTACCAAATTGTTTGGACACATGGCTTACTTCTAACAAGGCTGTCATAGGTTAACTCTCCTTATTATTTGGCTCATTATTTCGAAAGCTCACGAATTGGGTTGAACCACTCATCTTCCACTTCCACTAAACGCTCATCTGCTGATTTTGTAAATAAACCCGAAAACTCAGAATCCTCTGGAACGAAAACCTTTTCGTTGTTCGCTATATCATCCGATGTCATTACTTCAAGTAATTCCGCTTGAAGGTCTTCGCCCACCGTCTCTGTATTGATTACAAATGGTGCATTTAATACCGGAGTAACAGAGATAAGCGAAAATTCTTTCCCTACAACCGTATCAAATGGTTCTGCTGCATCCTCTTTTACTTTATAAACCGCACCCGGTCTGTTTACTTCTCCATCAGAAAGCTCCACGTAATTGTTCACACATGTATCACAGAATGCCGCTACATCTGCTTTACCTGATAGAAGATTGACGGCAGAGCCTTGATGCGAACCTCCATATAAAACTTCACTGAAGAATTGACCTTCGCCACCCTCTAGCAAATCCTCCGTCGTTAGATCTTTGAACTCTTCCTTTTGACCGAAGTAATCCACGATTCCTGTTGATGGCACTTTAAAACCTGATGTTGAACTATTTGATACAAAGGAGAATTTCTTGCCTTGAATGTTATCAATCTCAAACTCATCACCATTTTTATAGGAATCGATATTTGCTTTATCTACTGCTAACCAACTATAATAAACCGCATCTTCTAAAGTACCGGACTCACCAGTAGGGACAACTAACGGAAGAACTTTTTCGTTTTTGTTATGTGCTTCAATATATCCTTGCGCTCCTAAGAAAGCCATATCCGCATTTCCATTTGCCACTGCCTCAATTGCAACAATGTAGTCTGTTGTTGTTTGATGCTCTACCTTTTTGCCTGTTTTTTCTTCGATTACTTTTCCAATTTCATCACGAGCTTCTGTAAGATCTGACCCAGATTCATTTGGAAGCCAGGCGATAGTAAGAGTATCTTTTTCATCTGTTGCTCCAGCAGAAGAGGAACAACCTGAAAAAATAACTAACATACTGAAAGAGAGTAAAGCTATTAACGTTTTTTTCATCATCAAACTCCTCACTCATTTTTTATTTCTTCACTTCCATACTTTATCAACTAATTGTCAATCTACTATTAAGCTTGTTTAAACTATTTTTAAGAGTTGGTAAAACTAGTAGATGGAGAGAAAACGCCACTTTGCATGTTGTACTCGCGATCACATAAATGATTCATAAACTCCAGGTCATGAAAGATTCCAAGCATCGTTGTCCCTTCATTTATAAGCTGTTCAATGAGTAGCTTAACCTTTAGCTTAGAATCATGATCTAGACTTGCCGTCGGTTCATCTAGCAGCAACAGCCTCGGCTTTTTCACCATCGCTCGAGCAATATTAAGCCTGAGCTTTTCCCCCCCGGAAAAAGTGGTTGGATAACTGTCCCATAATTCTTGTTCCAGTTCAAAATGTTCCAGGATCTTCTCCGTTTCTTTTTCCGCCAATTCATGATCACCCCCCTTTTCAAGAATGGCTTGTCTCACAAGCTGTCTGGCGGTTGTTCTTGGCATGACATTTAAAAATTGAGATACATAGCCAATTTCATGCTTCCTTAAGTAAATCAGTTCTTGATCGGTTGCCTCGGCTAAATTAATGAGCCCGAATTTCTTGGAATGGTACCAAATGCTCCCCTGCCGGGTACGATAAGTTCCGTAAATGCATTTTAGAATCGTCGATTTTCCACTTCCACTTTTCCCGGTAATCCCGACAAACTCTCCTTCTTTTAACTGAATGTCCACACAACTAACAGCGTTGATATGTTTACCTAAATTATGAAGGTCAAACGATTTGGATAAGTCTTTAATCTCTAGAAGGGTTTCCACCCACTCACCTGCTTTCTTTTTATTGATAAACACGCCTCATCAGCATTAAATCCGATAATTCGTCTTTTGAATAAGCTTTCCGTCCACGAAAACAGATGTAATCACGGGGAAGTCGTCCGTTATTTTTTCAATAATGAGCAGATCCGCTTTCTTTCCCTCACGAATGGAGCCAATTTCACCATCCATTTTCACCGCTTTCGCTGGGTTCATTGTGACAAGCTTCATCATGTCGACTAGATCCATACCATACTTTTCCACTAACTCAAAAATCGCATGGAGCATGGCTGCGGGATAGTAATCGCTACATAAAATATCAATGGATTGGTTTTGGATCGCTTCAGCTGCCCCCAAGTTCCCACTATGCGAACCGCCAAGAAGAACATTTGGTGCACCGGCAATCGTGTGCATGCCAAGCTCTTGAGCTCTTTGTGCCACGTCCAAGGTAATCGGAAATTCACTGATGGTCGTTCCAAAGCTATGAACGAGGTCGAGCTTTTCAAGAGAATCATCATCATGAGAAGCAACGGCAATATGATGGTCATGAGCAAGTTGAGCAATTTCTTTTATATCTTCGATGGACAGTTTCTCTTTCGTTTGGTGTTTGTGTATGAGGACATCAATGGATGCATCGCTTATATTGTTGTAGCTTTTAACCGTATTTCGGTAGATTTCTAGGTGTCGATATTGTCCTTGCCCAGGAGTATGATCCATAAAAGAAACTAAATGGACCTTGTTCTCGCTAATATAGTTTTTAAGATTCTCCATCTCTTCCACATTATCAATCTCAAATCTTGCATGAAATCGGTGACGAACAAGATGCTTCCTGTTATGAGTTTCGTCAATTAAATCCATAAACTTCCGAACATTTTCCGGCTCACGAATTGGCTTATATTCGTAATCACTCCCTTTAAACAAAGAAAGCGAATGGAACATCGTCGTAATGCCGTGTGAGATTAGCTGCTTCTCTGTTTCCCTTAAACTTAAGTCAAAACTCATGAGTGAGGTTGGTCTTGGTGCAGCCATATGCTCGATGTAGTCGGAATGGATATCGATAAAGCCTGGTGAAATATACCCTCCAGCCGCATCCACAACCTCCATCTGTTCGTCAATTTCAATTTCACCCTTTGGGGCGATTTTGGTGATTCTGTCCTCTTCAATCAAAAGATCATAGCCATGTAAAACCGCTTCTTCGGTGATCAATCTTCCATTTGTTATCACAAACAAGGCACTTCCTCCTATTATGAAAATGGTATTGGACAATGCATAATCAAGGCGTTCTTCTTTTATAGCAACGAATGTACAAGTTGTTGAGTATATCGATGTTGCGGATCCTCAAGGATTTGATCCGTCAAACCTTGCTCAATCACTTTCCCCTCCAACATCACCAATGTTCGATCTGCCAGCATGCGGATAACCCCTAAATCATGTGAAACGAGAACAATACTAATATGTAACTCGCGTTGCAGACTTTTAATTAAGTCAAGGACACTCGCCTGTACAGAAAGATCCAATCCAGTCGTTACTTCATCTAATAGAAGTAGTGGAGGGTTGTTAGAAAGTGCTTTCGCAATTTGAACCCGTTGCTGCATGCCCCCCGAAAAGTTTTTCGGAGCTTCTTTTTGGCGGTGTACAGGAATATTCACTTTATTAAAGAGCTCTGTGCCCCTGCTTTCCATCATGCCAACATGTTGGTTGCCAGCAGCAATGAGCTTCTCGGCAATATTACCAATCGATGAAAAGCTCATTTTTAACCCTAATAAAGGATTTTGATAGACCTTTCCCATTATGTTGTTACGAATATAGCGTCGTTGCTGAGAAGATTCCTGAAAAAGGTTTCTCTCCCCATTATGATAGTCTGCAAGATAAGCCTCTCCATCGGTCACTTCCTGGTCAAAATATAGACATTGCATTAACGTTGATTTTCCACTTCCACTCTCTCCAACGATGCCAAGAACCTCTCCTGGAAAAACATCAAAGGATACATCCCTGCACGCATAGACCGTTCCACATACCTGGCAATAATTCTTAACCAAAGAAGGAGACTCTACGTCTTGACAATGCGTGCAGCCAGATCCGAACTGTTTATTTAAGTGTTTAATAGATAAAACCGGTGCTTCAAATTCTGCCATCCTACTTCACTCCAAATGGTTCGACTTTGTTTAATGTTTCCATACAATGGCTTGTATCATTACATTGATAGAACGGTTCATTCGTTTCTTCATCTATTAGCTCATCTAAAAATACCCCCGTTGAACCACATAAATGGCAATGCTTGTCTTCAAACGACTCAGGCTCAAACGGATAATCTTCAAAATCAAGCGATACGACCTTTGTATAAGGTGGGACCGCGTACACTTTCTTTTCACGACCTGCTCCTAATAGAATGAGCGCTTCACTTTCATCCATTTTCGGATTATCAAAACGCGGAATTGGACTTGGGGCCATCACATAGCGATTGTGAACCATTACAGGGTGATCCGCGTCCGTAGTCATACTTCCGTATTTCATAATCTGTTCAAACAGCATCAACCATGCGCCACTATACTCCTTCTCAGCGTGAAGCTTTTTTGTTTCACTCTCGCTCGGCTCAAAGTATCGGAGTGGTTCAGGAAGTGGCACTTGCAAGACAAGAATCTGGTCCTTCCTAAGTGGGACTTCAGGAATTCTATGTCTGGATTGAATTAGGGTTGCATCCGCGGTTTGTTCGGTTATTTCCACCCCAGTCGTATCCGAAACGAGCTTTTTTATATTAACGGCATTCACCGATTCATCCGATCCTTGGTCAATGACCTTCAGAACATCGTTTTTGCCAATTAGCGACAAGGTTAATTGCAACCCGCCGGTTCCCCATCCTCTTCCAATTGGCATTTCTCTTGATGCAAATGGAACTTGATATCCTGGAATCGCTACTGCCTTTAGAGTTGCTCTTCTAATTTCTCTTTTGGAACCTTCGTCGAAAAAAGCGAAGTTATAAGCTGTATTCATCTGCTTGTCACCTCTTGTCTTTCCTCATTTTTTGTTCCTTCTTTTTTCGTTTTACGCAAGCTATCAAGCTTGGATTGGAATGTTACGTAATGAGGCATTTTTAAGTGCGAGATAAAGCCAGTTGATTCCACAGAATCAATATGATAAAGGACAAATTCTTCATTGTAGCTTGGAAAGTCAGGATTTGGATGTTCGAGACAGTTATCTAAAATCCCCATAGCAATTGCCTTTGTTTCATTTTGACCAAACACAAGGCCGTAACCTATTTCAAATTCCATTTCCTTTTTCCCGTATTCTTTCTCAACGGTAACCGGCATGAGCATTTCAACTTCTGTGGCTTTTACCTCGCCAATGTAAAAGGCGTCGTCATCTTCCCCAGCATCTGTTGGATGATCAATGGTAACTGGCAAGGTACCAACGCGAAGCTCACCAACTGTTGGATGCAATGATCCATATCCGCGGATGACCGCATAAGCAAGGGAAGTGACAGCACCTGTTTCCCCTCTCGTTAAAATTTGAAGTCTTTGGCTTCTACTTGATGGAAACTCCAAGCTTTCTCTCGTCACATCATCTGGTTCTAAATTGTTCTCTTCACAAGGAGGAATTAAGCCTTCTGTTCGTAAATAATCAAGCACCTTCGGTAATGTTTGATGATGGCGATTCTCTTCATCTGGAACGCTTTCTTTTTGATATCGTTGAAGCCAATTCTGGATGACTTCATCCGTTTCCTCCATTAATTCGAAATCAAGCAACCGATGGGTATAATCAGTTGTTGCACCGAGAATCTGACCACCAGGTATATCTTTAAAACTTGCTGAGATTCTACGCTCCACCTGCATTTGATTCGATTCCATCACTTGAGAATAGTGCTTCCGCGGAACAGTAGATCGGTAAGCTCTTAATAGAAAGACAGCTTCTTCTGGGTTTCCTTCCGCTTGCTTAATTGCTAACGAAGCCAACGTCTCATTGTATAGACTGCTCTCCGACATCACCTGATCAATCAATCCGCGCATGCCAGCTTTTATTTGCTTAACCTCTATGGATTGTCCGTGATGAACTCTTTCGTATTTCAAACGCTTGATCGACTCTTCAATCGCACGCGTTCCACCTTTAACGGCTACATATCCCATTCAGACATCACCCCATCTCTAGTAATTTGTGTCGTTCTAGGTAATGATAAGAGCTGATGATGTTGATCGATAAACATCAAATCAATCCCTAACGGATATTCCTTGTTCTTTTCCTGACGGCTTTTCAGCCAGTTTTCTTTTACGTCCAGGTAAGCGGACTCTGTTGTTTGAATACCTGGACCTTTTAACAGAAGGTATTCTCCGCTTGTCACGGCTTCCGCTTCAACAATGATAGTGGCGGATGTATGCGGATTTTTTAACGTCCCAGGTTTTGCATGTGCGATTGCTTCTTCAAGAGATCCCATCTCTGCATCTTGAAGGATTAATAGATAATCAGCTTGCTCTGTTTTGGTTGGCTTGGCATAGGTTAATTGATTAATGGTTTTCGAAACAGTGTCTGCTTGAGCGGAAAAAACCTTAAAAGAAACTTCCTGATCGAATAAGGTTAAGGCCGCTAATAAAAGAGAAGCCGTGCAACCATTTTTATCCTCATCTTCAACGAAAGCCACTTCTTCCCTCAAATCAGAAATAAGCCCCGGTCTTGATGTGGAGTCCACCATTTTTCGATAAACAGATTGAAGGTCGTGAACAATATCTAGTTTCAAAATCCTTTCCTCCTCATTAAACATCCATCGTTTCAAAATTTACTTTCGTTTTTAAAATAGATTGATTAGCAGCAGCCCTCTGTTCCTCAATGACTTTCTCCTCATTTTCAAGCACTTCCATCCATCCATTCGTTTCAGGTAAATCCGCTTCGAAGGCTGCGTCAATCACAGCAAGGTTATATGCTAAATCCTGCTGATCTCCTGTCACAATGCCAATTCCAATCGTTCCTTCGATTTGAACCTTACATTCCGTCACCAAGACTTCACCTGGATAAAACAAACTTTTTTGAGAAGTCTCACGTACTTTCAACATCACTAATCCACTTTCTGGCTCTTGAATGACCTTCACCTGATATGTTTCGTTGATGATATGGGCCAACTCTTCAGATAATTTTTGAGAGCCATTAATTAAAATCTCTGTTCTTCTTCTTCTTTTCATCTAAAGGCCTCCATAAGTCTTTGTCCTACATGTTTTACTCTACCTTGTTGCCAAGTCAGTGAACGTAAAAGAACGGTTAAGTTTGTATAGGTTTTGTAAAGGAAGTATGACTGGCAAATAAAAAAATCGACCCTTTCTTAATAGCCGATTTTTTAACATTCTATTCAATTAAAATTGGGATTGTATTACATAGAGTTTTACCTCACAACATCTTTAGATTACATACGTAAAAAAATCGCTTCGATACATAATCTTTGAATAATCTAGCACCGCCCCTGTTTTCTTATCCACACATCCGGATTCTAGCAGTAAAAGGGGAACAAGGCTGGGGCATTTAAAAATTTCTCGTTCTGTTTTAGTTGGAAAAACGACGTTAAGATGGCTCTGCATTGGTTCAAAATCTGTGTAGCCTTGCTCTCGGTAATATTGAAAAATCGAGTGGATTTCCGTCCCATCTCCCTCAATATTTTTAAAAAGGGATTGAGATAAAAATGATGTATGTACGGCAATCGGGCAGCCCTCAACGATTCGCAATCGACTAACCTTATAAACGGTGTCTTCCTTTTTTACTCTTAAGGTATGATAGATGGAAGAATCAAAGGGGATTTTTTGGCAGGATAGATTTATGGTCTGATAGTCATACTTTAATTCTTTCATTTTTTCACTAAAGCTGATATCACCTGTTAAAATAAGCGGTATTTGCAGTTTTTGATTTTGAACAAAGCTTCCTTTTCCTTGCATCGCAAAAATATAACCGAGTTCCTGCAATTGTTCATATGCCTTTCTAATCACCATTCTTGGTACTTTATACAAGTCGGCTAATTCATTTTCCGATGGCAATTTGTCATTCGGTTTATACTTGCCTTCCCTTATCTCCATAATCAACCGATCTACTAACATTGTTTTCTCAGACATCTAGACTTCGCCCCTTTCAAAACCGAACCTATATTGAGTGTATCTTCCGAATATAAAGTTAAGGTTACGATTATGTAAAAGTTTTATAGAGCTGTAGTTATGGTATCTGACTTAATAGCTCCCTTTCTTTTTTCGACTGATTGATAAGGGATATAGGAATGGTTTACCTCCATCATTACATTATTGCCCTTTTGCCGTCCGTTCTTTTCTCGCTTGTAACGCTTCAAAAGTCTTCCTTCCTGGACTTCTACTCCCAATCAGCACAGGTTGTTCTCCATAATTCCCATGAAAATCAGACCCACCTGTCATGATAAGGTCATATTTTTCTGCGAGCTGTTGTGCTTGTTTTTCATGTTCCCTATGATGCAACGGATGCCAAACCTCAATTCCTTGGAGTCCCACATCTACTAAGTCAGGAACCATTTCAAAGTTGCCATACTGACCCGGATGAGCAAGCACTGGCACTCCCCCCGCAAGACGAATCGCCTCTACGGCTGTTTTGGCATCCATATACTCCATCGGAATAAAGGCAATCCCTGGATTTTCTCCATTTTTTCCGCGATGAAACAATTTTTTATAAAGTGGACCATAAATGGAATCCGTATAACCTGCCTCCATCAACGCATGCATGATATGTTGCTTGTAAACTCCCGTTCCACCATGTGCAAATTCCTTACACCGCTCCCATGTAATCTCATACCCTGCATCGACTAATCTCTCGACCATTTTCTCCGAGGCACTATGCCTTTTGTTCATAATCGGTTGACAAACGGTTTCAATTGCTTCGTGACCAGGCTCCATATAATACCCTAGAATGTGTACACGCCGACCTCTTTCAAAGTCAAACCCTGACATCTCGATGCCTGGAATGACTTCAATTCCATATCTTTTTCCCTTTTCAATCGCTTCTTCAAGACCTTTCATTGTGTCATGATTCGTGATTGCCAAATGAGTAACCTCATGTGCAAGAGCTAACTCCAAGACCTCATCAATGGACAGTGGACAATCGGAAATATTCGTATGACAATGTAACTCAATCTTCATGCCGGTCCCTCCTTTACCTTTGTTTTAAGCATAACTTGGTACCAAGTTATCCGTGTTAATCGTATGTAAATAGTTTGTAAAAAGAATGGAGAGATTCTTATAGTGGATAATCGAGGAAATACATGCATGGCCTTTTTCCTTTCAGAGTAAAAGAAAAGGAACCGCGCCCATAACAGGAACGGTTCCTTTCGTCTTAAACTTTGTTATAGTTAGAATAACCAAATGCCCACCACTATGAAATCTTCTGCAAAAGCATTCTTTCAAACTCCTCTGGCTTAACCGCTTTTGAAAAAAGGTAGCCTTGTCCAATACTACACCCATTCTCGGCTAACACTTTCAATTGGTGTTCATGTTCTATTCCTTCTGCTACAATATCAAGATTTAGATTTAATCCTAAATCTATGATCGCTTTTATCATACACTGTTGATTCGTGTTTCCAATATCATCAATGAACGACTTGTCAATCTTTATTATATCAATCGGTAGTTTTTGAAGAATGTTTAAGGATGAGTACCCTGTTCCGAAATCATCTATGGACGTTTTTACACCCATCTGCTTCAGGCTGGTCAAAATGGCCGTGCTTTCTCTAATATTTTGCATAATGCTTTCTGTAATTTCTAACTCTAAACACTGAGGATTTAAGTCTGTATCTTGTAAAACCTTCTTAACAGTGTTTAAAAATCCACTATGTTGTAATTGCCTAACCGATACATTTACAGATATACCTAACGGAGAGAATCCTTTTTCTTCCCAAATTTTATTTTGCCTACATGCTGTCCTTAGAACCCACTCCCCAATCGGAATTATTTGACCTGTTTCTTCCGCGATTGGAATAAATTCTGCCGGCGAAACCTGACCTAACTCTGGATGTTCCCAACGCAACAAAGCTTCCGTTCCAATAATTTGACTCGTATATAAATCCACCTTAGGCTGATAAGATAAAGATAATTGATTTCTTTCTATAGCCTTTAATAGCTCATTTTCTATGACCATTTTTCGAGCTACGGATTCATTTAATTCATTCGTATAAAATCTGAAACCATTCTTTCCATTTTCCTTCGCAAGATACATGGCCGCGTCCGCATGCTTTAGCAAATCTTCACTGTTAGTCCCGTGCTCAGGAAAAATACTAATTCCAATACTCGGAGTTACGGTAATTCCATAGTCATTCACTAAAAATGGCTGTTGAAAATCTGTTAGTAACGTTTCTGCCACTTTCGAACATTGCACTTCCGTTGTTTCAGGTAGGATAATGATAAATTCATCCCCGCCCAATCTAAATATAGGAGTGTCCATTGCTAAAGTCTGTTTCAATCGTGCAGCCGTTTCTACTAGTATCTTATCCCCTATATAATGGCCAAGCGTGTCATTAACCACTTTAAACCGATCCAAATCCATGAGTAAAATAGCTACCTTACTATGGTTTCTTTCCATGATTTGATCTAAATTTTCTTTGAAACTTACTCGATTAGGAAGACCAGTCAGTGAGTCATGATAAGCCAAATGTCTATATTCACGAATCAACTTCTTGTACTTACTCAGAATGTTGAGTTGACGTCCAATAACCACAAGGTAAATTACAAATAGACCTAAACTAAGAGCATTGAAATTCCATTGATAACTAACCTGGACCAAAACCATAAGAATCACTATACTTACATAAGGAAAGATCGTCTCTTTTCTTTCAAAAACATCTTTCATCATCCATTTTGCTTCTGTATTACTCTCCTTCGTATAATAACCAGCAAACCCAATCAGCAACAAGGACACAAGCCAAAATAGATCAATTATATTTCCTGCCTGGTAGCTTCCGGTAGTGGATAAATAGCCGAACACCCAATCCGCTATTACTTGCAGAGAAAAGCCCACAATAATGTACAGCATGACTCCCTTTTCTCTTCTATGTAACGTCAGATAATATAGGATTGTCGTGACAAACAAAATGCTTAAGCTTACCACAGAATAAGCTATCGTAGTGACGGTAAATAGTAGAGAATTCCCCAATTGTTCTATGGTTGGTTGAATTAAATAGTGAATACTAATCGCCGCTACTGTAAACATAAATATAATAATATTAAAGATATAAGAGCTTCTTGAAACGGCCCTGCTTAATTCTTTTGTTTTATAAATTAATGCAGCTAAAAAGAAAGTATAGGCTAATAACCAAAGCAAGTAGGAAAGGTCCGTAAAGTAGCTGACCCTATGGCTAATTTGAAAGTAAAGCCATATTAGATTAGAGAAAAGGTAAAATAATACACCCATACTCAGTAGTAACCAAAAGTTCCTTTGTTTATTGGTTACATTTCTCCATGCTTTATATAACCAAGAGAAACTAAGCACTCCAGCAATGACTTGCAGTACACAAACACCTAATGATAAAACCCATTCATTTCCTCTAAATAGGTAACTCCACCCCAAAAATAATACAGTGCTCACAATAAGGATGCTTATAGGTAACCGTCCAATCTTCATCATAGTAGTCCCTCACAATATAATAGTTTCATGGCTCGATCCTTGTTAGGAGAAAATGAAATCTATGGAACGAAAGTTTAAAAAAAGGCTATTTCCATTTGGAAATAACCTTTGAGATTAGTTATTCCTTTGGTAACTCAGCCACCTTAGGTTCCCCAGTAGGTCTGTAGCTTTGCGTCCTCACTTTTCAATGAGTTTGCCGTTTCAGTGAAATTATTGTTTTATATTAAAGCTATTAATGTAATCATACCATTATTTTACCAACATTTATAGTACTTTTTTCCTAAAAATAACTCCCTTTGTTACTCTCAGAAAAAAAATTGGTATTTGCTTATACTGCAGTTCCATTTATAGTGATAACAGAAAAATCGGAAGAGATTTCCCAGTCTTTTTAGTCTTTCTTATTATTGATTCTTTTTTCTAGTATTCTTTCACTTAATGTTTTTTTATCTTTCACAAATGTTTTATGCAAACTGTGCAATAAATATAAACCTCTAATCATTATGGCTAATATTAGGCTGAAAGCAATGAACGGCAGAAACAAACTAGTTATTTCAAAAGAACTTAAGATAAACCCTACAACAAGTATGAACAAAAACAATAGCATTGTGTACATTACATATCTCCTTTGCGAACGTAAATTTGTCATAAATATAATTATAACAAGTTAAAGTATAAAGTTTCTTTACAATATGTGATGAATCCATCCATTGGTAACTCATTTCATATTTCCGCGTAGGTCGTAGGCATACAGAACCATTTTAAAATTACCTAACTTCCTAATTGCTATTTCTCTAACATACTGATAATATAAAAAACATGATTTGGGAAGCTACTATTCAAATATATTAAGAGTCTTTCCAAGCAGATAATTTTGACCACCTTCCTTAAGGAAGGTTAAGGCAACGGTGTGCCGGGTCAAATGCCGATTGGCAACTTTAGTTGCCTTATTGATTGAGTTAGAAGCTCAAATTTTATAAGTTGGTAACTTTACAACCAGTGCATATGCACACAACTTGTGAAACGGTCAATAAGAGTGGTAAAAGTAATTATTTGCTATATAGACTCTGAACCTAAGATATATTTGAATATTAGGAAGCTTTTCTACATAAGGTAGATGGAAAATCCATGGCTTTTTCTTGGAATCCACATGCTTTTTTAATATTGAATATATCCCAAGCAAGTGCCTGCGTGTTTATGCGTTGCACTTGCTTTTTTGTTGTTCCGAGCACCTTTTCACACAAAAAATAAAGATAGGGGATTTGAAAATGGGAAAAGCACTTATTATCGGTTGTGGTGGAGTAGCATCTGTAGCCATCCACAAATGTGTGCAAAACAGTGATGTATTTGAAGAGATTTGTATAGCAAGTCGCACGAAATCAAAATGTGATGACTTAAAAGCCAAACTAGATGGCGGTAAAACGAAAATTACGACAGCGCAAGTAGATGCGAACAATGTGGATGAGCTGATTGCTCTCATCGAAGAAGTAAAACCTGATATCGTAATGAACTTAGCTTTACCGTATCAAGACTTAACGATCATGGATGCTTGCCTTGCAACTAAAACCAACTATATGGATACAGCAAACTATGAGCCAGAAGATACGGCAAAATTTGAATATAAATGGCAATGGGACTACCGTGAGCGCTTTGAAAAGGCGGGTATCACTGCCCTTTTAGGTAGTGGATTTGACCCAGGTGTAACAGGGGTATTCTCTGCTTATGCTTTAAAACATCATTTTGATGAAATTGAGTATATCGATATTCTGGACTGTAATGCAGGAGATCATGGCTACCCGTTTGCAACGAACTTCAATCCAGAAATCAACATCCGTGAAGTATCCGCTAACGGTAGATACTGGGAGAACGGCGAATGGATTGAGACACAACCCATGGAAATCAAACGTGTCTATGACTTTCCTGAAGTCGGCAAAAAAGATATGTACTTGCTTTATCATGAAGAGCTTGAATCTCTTGCGGTAAACATCCCAGGGATTAAGCGTATTCGTTTCTTTATGACTTTTGGGGAAAGCTACTTAACACACCTTAAATGCTTAGAAAACGTAGGAATGACTTCCATTGAACCAATCGAGTTTGAAGGACAGAAAATCATTCCGCTTCAATTCTTGAAAGCAGTATTGCCAGATCCAGCATCCCTAGGACCACGTACAAAAGGGAAAACAAACATCGGATGTATTTTCAAAGGGAAAAAAGACGGAAAAGACAAAACGTACTATGTGTACAATGTTTGTGACCATGAAGAGTGTTTTAAAGAAGTCGGCTCCCAAGCGGTTTCTTATACAACAGGTGTTCCTGCCATGATCGGTGCGATGATGTTGATGACAGGAAAATGGAATAAAGCCGGCGTGTACAATATAGAGGAGTTCGATCCAGATCCATTCATGGAAGCCCTAAACGAGTGGGGACTTCCTTGGAAAGAGGATCATAGTCCAGAACTAGTAGATGCAGAGCCGATTAAGAAAACGGAGCTTGTTCGATAAAATGCGGTTTGAAGATTTACCAACCCCATGTTTTGTAGTCGATGAAGCTCTTATAGAAAAAAACCTTAAAATCCTAAATGGCGTCATGCAGCGGACTGGAGCAAAAATTGTTCTAGCCCAAAAGGCTTTTTCCATGACAAGCATGTATCCCTTAATCGGAAAATATTTATCTGGAACAACCGCAAGTGGACTATTCGAAGCACGACTAGGTTATGAAGAAATGGGCAAAGAAAATCATGTCTTTGCCCCTGCTTATCGCGAAGATGAAATCGACGAAATTATCTCTATTTGCGATCACATCATCTTTAATTCCTTCTCCCAGTTGGAAAAGTTCAAAGATAAAGCTCTTCAAGCTGGTAGAAAAGTTGGCTTGCGTATCAACCCTGAGTGCTCTACTCAAGAGGGACATGAAATCTATGATCCTTGTTCTCCAGGTTCTAGATTCGGAGTAAAGCAGGAGGATTTCCGACCTGAGTTATTGGAAGGTGTTTCTGGGCTACACTTCCACACACTTTGCCAGCAAAACTCGGATGATTTGGAGACCACGCTCAACGCGGTAGAAGAAAAGTTTGGCCAATGGTTTTCTCAAATGGAATGGATCAACTTTGGGGGTGGCCATCATATTACTAGGGAAGATTATGATATTCCTAGACTAGAAGCTTGCATTAAGAGAATGCAGGATAAGTATGACTTAGAAGTGTATTTAGAACCGGGGGAAGCTGTAGCACTTGATGCAGGGTATCTCGTAACTTCTGTACTAGATCTTCATCAAAACGGAATAGAAATTGCCATTTTAGACACCTCAGCAACATGTCATATGCCCGACGTGTTAGAAATGCCTTATCGTCCTCCTCTTTATGAGTCAGGAGAAGCAGGTGAAAAACCCTATACGTATCGACTAGGTGGACAAACCTGCCTGACTGGTGATGTCATTGGGGATTATTCGTTTGACCAGCCACTAAAGAGCGGAGACCGTTTAGTTTTTGGTGATATGGCGATTTATTCGATGGTGAAAACGAACACGTTTAATGGAATGCCTCTTCCGGCAATTGCGGTGCAGGATAAGAACGGAGACTGCAAGCTCGTGCGTGAATTTGGCTATAACGATTTTAAAGTTAGATTAGGTTAAGGATGGGAACCAAATTCTGTTTAGGAATTTGGTTCTTTTTATTTATTCCCATTCTTAGGCATATTCCGCCAATCTGCCTTATCATCCACTCTTGTGCCTCGACCTACTACTGTTTGCTTTAATCAAAGTTTATCTCTTAGTACAGTCATTGTAAAAAATTACTAGAAAGATTATCTAAAATATCCTACCTTTTTGTAGTACACTAAATGTAAATATATACAGAATTTAGGAACCACATATTTTCCTTGAAATGGCAAACTCATTGAAAGATGAGGACGCAAAGCTTCAGACCTAAAGGACTTCTCCTATGGTGGCTGGGCAGCCAAAAGGAATAACTCTTGAAATGAAAAGGTTATTTCCTAACGGAAATTGCCTTTTTTTAATATTAAAAGCTCATGAATACAAAGGGGAATTGTCATGAATAGATTTAAAAAACCAACAGGTCCTTACCTTTTTGTTATTACATTTTTTATTTCATCTTTCATTCTAATGGGCTTAAATCAACTATCAGGGAAAGCTACTTTATCTTTACTTCTCTCTATCCTTGGTGGTAGCGTCAGTATGATTTGGTTGTTTCAAGCCTACCAACTAATTTCTAACAAAAGCAGAAGGGTATTTTGGTTACTATTATCAATTGGCACTCTTTTTTACATAGCATCGAATCTGAGCTCCCTACTTTTAATTGTCCATGCCCAAACAACACGATTACTAGATCTTTCATATTATTTACGCATAACAGCCTACCTTATATTTCTTAGTAGTTTAATGTTTAAAGCAAAAACAATCAGTATCCGTTTAGCTTACACTAATCTTTTCAATATTTTTGTTTTTATGGCGTTCTCTACTGCAATGAGCTTTCATTATCTCATAAAACCAATGATGGAAATGACTGGTTTATCCTACCTTGAAACCGGTTTAATGATGATTTATCCGATTATTAGTTGGAGTATTTTATTTGTCATTCTCTATCTTCAAAAGCTTGTCGATTATAGCGAGGAGAAGAGGTATTTGCAATTAGTTATGATTGGATTGTTTCTCCAAGTAGTTGTTGATTTTTACGTTGGCAGTCAACTTTCAAAAGGCATTTATCAACCAACAAATCCCACAATTGTGCTTACCTCTTCCATTGGGATATTGCTTACCGGGCTTGCAGGAAGAATTACAAAAGCGAATATAACAGAAATTAAATCTGAAATGAGTCATTTTTATCGGAACTTAGAACGGCTATTTCCTTACACGATCGCCGTTTGCCTCGTTCTACTAATGTTTCATAGTTACCATTGGCATATGAGCGCGTTAAGCTATGGGATGATCATTGTATTTATGATGATTCTTGGTCGACAAATCTATATCGTAAAAAAGAATGAAGAGTTCTTGAAAGAGTACCGCTTCCTAGCCTATCATGATCCACTAACAGGATTATATAATCGGACAAGCTATAAAAATGATGTTCAAGAAATATTAGAATTAAAAGATGAACTGCTATCCGTAGGTGTTTTGTTAATGGACATTGATCGGTTTAAAAATGTCAACGATACCCTAGGTCATTATGTAGGAGACTGTATATTAAATCAATCTGCCAAGCGCCTTAGACAAGCACTAGGGGATAATAGAGTATATCGATTCGGTGGAGATGAATTTATCGTCATCATCACTCAAGGCACAAAAAAGAATTGTGTAGAAGCAGCAGAAAACATTTTAAAAGCCTTTGAACCATCCTTCTTTGTCAATAATATCGAAATTTCAGTAACCCCTAGTATAGGTATTTGCTTGTATCCTCAAGATGGCACAACTGGCGAAAGCTTATTAAAAAATGCCGATGCCGCGATGTACTTAGCGAAAGCGAGCGGAAAAAATAATTATAAGTTCTTTAACAATGACCTAAACAAAATGATAACTAGAAAAGTAGAGTTAGAGAATGACTTAAGAAAAGCAATAGAACAAAACCAATTGTCTCTCGTTTACCAGCCAAAAGTTACTCTATCCAATGGAAAAATCAGTGGGATGGAAGCTTTGTGTCGATGGAATCATCCAATCCATGGCGCTATATCACCTGCTGAATTTATCCCAATCGCAGAAGAAACGGGACAAATTATAGGGATTGGAAATTGGGTGCTCAAAACGGCTTGTACACAAACAAAGAATTGGCATGACATAGGCTATAGGGACTTATCTGTATCCGTTAACGTCTCCGTTCGACAGTTAGAACAGCCAAATTTCATTTCAACTATTAAAGGTATTCTAGACGAAACAGGAATAAACCCTGCATGTTTAGAGCTCGAAATAACGGAAAGCATTATGAAGAACATTAAATATACAAAAACGATTCTCCAACAGTTAAGAGAACTCGGAGTAACTACCTCCATTGATGATTTTGGTACCGGCTACTCATCCTTGCATATTTTAAAAGAACTGCCCATTGATACCATAAAAATTGATAAGTCATTTGTACAGGGGATAATGGATCCAAGAAGTGTATCGATGATAAAATCGATTATCGATATGGGGTTAAACTTAAACTTACAAGTGGTTGCAGAAGGCATCGAAGAAGAATATCAAGTCATAATGTTAAATCATTATAAGTGTACGTATGCTCAAGGTTATTATTTCTCTAAACCATTGGTCACCAAACAATTTGAAGAATACTTCGCAAGTGTACAAGTCCATTAAACACAAGCAGGACACGAGTCCTGTTTGCCTCCTTTAATCAAAAGGCCCTCCAAACTGGAGAGCCTTTTTTCATATCTTGAATCGATCCAAGCTTGCTTGCAAATCCTCAGCCAATTCTTTTAGCTCTTGGGACGTTGTCACTAAGGAATCACTTACCTTCATTTGCTCCTCTGTTGATGCAGATACCTCTTCACTAATAGCAGTCGATTCCTCTGCTGTAGCACTAACTTGCTGAATCGTCGAGGTCAAAATTTCTTGTGAATCCCTTAACTGATTAATAGAACTAGTGACAAGTTCTATCTTGCTTGTAAATGCATTCATTCTAGTTCCTACATTTTTCAAAAGATCATCCGTTTCTTGGGCAGTAATAACTTGCTCCTTGAATATTGGATTAGCTTCATCTAAAACACTTAACGTTTCATTTACTTCATTAATAATAGCAGATGTAATATTTCCAACAAGATCGATAGATTCCTTTGACTGTGCCGATAACTTCCTAATCTCATCCGCTACAACGGCAAACCCTTTTCCAGCTTCTCCTGCACGGGCTGCTTCAATAGCTGCGTTAAGGGATAAAAGGTTCGTTTGTTGGGCGATATTCGTCAAAATGGTCATGACATCACTAATTTGTTTTGTACTGTCTTTCAGTGTATCTGTTTTTTGGATGAGAGCTTGGGTTAGTTGCTCGCCATGCTTCGTTTTGTTTACAAGCTCATCCATTTTTTCTATCCCTGCAGAACTTCCACTTATTACTTCTTTCGCGTAGTCTTCCATTTCATGGTTATTCTCATATACATTTTCTACCTCTGAGCTAATCTTACTTACTAGACTATTACCACTCTCTGCTTCTTGTGTTAATGTTGTTGCTCCTGTTGCGATTTCTTCTGATGCTACTGCAACCTCCCTCGCTGAGTCGGATTGTAGCCTTGAAATATCCTGTAGTTCTGTAGCCGCCTGTAGCACCTTAGCAGATGAGGTTCTTGTCTTATCCATCATTTCTGAAATGTTACCCATCATATCATTAAAGCTATTAGCTAGTTCACCAATCTCATCCTCACGATTCGTTAGATCAGAGCGAACTTTTAAATCCCCATCTTTGGCAACAGACATCAGTTCCGAGATTTTTGTCATTGGTACTCCGATCATGTTTACGATGACCTTCCCAATGAATAAAGAAATGACAAACGAAATGACGATAACGATTATCGTAATGTAAAATATTTTATTCGTATCCTTTGTTAATTCCTTCGAAGATACAGCTCCGACAAGGTACCAATCAGTTACTTCGGAGGCATATTGAAAGATTAATTGATCATCCTGCGTTACAACATGCTTTTCTGATTTCAAATCAATTGGATAGCTATTCTTTTTATTGATTTCTTTTTCATCAAAAGAGAAGACAACTTTATTATTTTTGTCGACAACCTTAACAAGCCCATTTTCTCCAAACTTAACATCCTTAAGTGTTTCTTCAAATAGTTGGTTACTCAAATCAAAAGCTACAATATAATTGGCTCCATCAACCGTAAGCGCTTGCGCAAAGCTTACAGTAGAATCACTGCTTTTCCCAGATACTCCAGCTTCCATTCCACCTAACCAAAACATCTTTTCATCCGAATTAATGGCATTTTTATACCATTCTGAATCCAAGATAGAGTCATCCTGCAATGCGTCATCCGAAGAAAAAATGAGGGATCGATCGACATTAATTAAATGCATACCTAATTGTTCATCGACAATCGCTAAATTTACTAATTTATCTTCAATTGTATTTTGAGTCATTATGTAGTCCAATTCCTGGGAGTTAGCTTCATAACTATTTAAATTCTTTAAGAGATCCTGGAACTCTTTATCTATCAATAACTCCTGGACCATGCCCGTATATCGGCTGTAAACAAAGTCTAATTTGTCCCCAGCCTGGGTGATTGTTTGTTCAGAAGCATCTTCTACCTTTGTTGTGATGATATTATTCGATATAAAGTAGGATGCAAACCCTACTCCTGAAACGCTTATTAAAATAAATAGGATAAATGTATATAAGGTCTTTGTGGTGATAGACTTTTTCGCACGTCGTGTTTCTACATTTTTCTTATTAAATACATTTAAGGATGGCCAACTCTTAAACTTGGTTATACTTGGTTTCTTAAACCTTGGTTCTTTTGTAAGTCGCTTAGTCTTTAACTTCTGTAACGGTTTTGCTACTATTTGTTTTATGTCTTTGAACTTTAGCAATTGTATCCCCCCTGGTAATCATGATGTATGTGTAGGAAAGCTTTAGACCGAAATGACACACACCCTTTACTATTTATTTAAATTCCTATATTAGCCTTTAGGTAGAAATCTACTAAAAGGTCAACGATCCCACTAACTTTACATCCAATATTTAGAATTTTCCGCTTACTTAATGAATACGCTTACTTATAGATGAGACTATTATACCATTAATCTAGCAAAAAACGACAAATAATAGCAAAAATATCAACTGTAATTCACATCGGAAATAGCCATTGATAAGATTGCTTAGTTTTTATCGTTTAATGAAACTAATTCACGCGACATACGTATTCAGTGATAGAGAACTGATTTGATATTCTAAGAGGAGGCTATTCATGTTAAAGAAATGGTTGGCGAGTGTTGGTATTGGTAGTGCACGGGTTGATACACAATTAGCAAAAGATCAATTAACACCTGGAGAAAACTTTCAAGGGAAGGTAGTCGTGGAAGGTGGGAATACGGAACAACAAATAGACCGCATTAACCTTTTCGTTATGACAGAGGCTCTTCGTGAAAGAGATGATAAAAAATTCTATGAAAAAGTAGTACTGCATAAATTTTCATTAAGTCAATCCTTCACGATCGGAGAAGGGGAAAAAAAGGAATTCGATTTCGAATTCACGTTACCTATTCAAACTCCTCCAACTCTTGGACGTACAAAGGTTTGGATTCAAACTGGATTAGATATCCCTTCTGCCATTGATCCAAAAGATCGTGATTATATCCAAGTGCAGTCCCATCCTTCTATGAGCACGGTGTTGGATGCTATCTATAACGGACTGGGATTCCATTTACGAAAAGTAGAGATGGAGTATTCCAAGCGCTTAGGCTATATACAAGAGTTTGAGTTTCTCCCTTCTAATGAGTTTAGAGCAGATTTAGATGAGTTAGAAGCTTACTTTTTCCTTAAAGAGCATGAAATCGAAGTGGTCCTTCAAGTGGATAGACGTGCAAAAGGTCTTGGTGGATTATTTGCCGAAGCGTTAGAAATGGATGAAAGCTATGTTCGTGTTACTTTTTCTCATGTGGAAGTTGAGAAGGGGACAAATTATATAGCGGGGCAGTTGCGTGAGACGATTAGACGATTTAGTTAGTGAAAAGCCAACCATTTGGTTGGCTTTTTTCCTGAACTCCGCATAGTCGGAGATAAAGTTAAAGTACCTATTTCAACTATAATATGTTGAGAGTAATGTGAGAAGATTATGGTTTTTAATCCTCGCGTTCAAAGATACGCTCACTAATTTGACGAAGAAACTGAGCCCATTTTTCTTGGAATTCTGGTTCCTCTAACGTATGTCCTGTTATCAGTCGTGTGACATTATCATAAAGAAGCGGATAGATAGTTAGGCTAGACATCATCAAAGTAATCAATGCAGGGTCTAGCTCCTTCGGTACCAGACCCATCTCCTGTTTAGACTTCATATCTGCATTATAGGATTGAAGCACTTTCGACCTTATTTCCTCTCCGTTCACATTATGTGGTAGCTCTTCAACAGCCTCCCAGGCAGTAAACTTGAGAAAATCTCTTAGATTATTCAAATTCACCTCTAATCGAAATTCAGCGATATCCACAGGATTAGTAGGTAACGTCAAATTTTCTGTAGGCACTGCAGAAACAAAGTCCGCAATGGTTTGATTAATCAGATCATCTTTCCCTTTAAAATAATGATAAATCAGCTGCTTTTTAACTCCTGCCCGTTTTGCAATGGATTCGATTCTCGTACCATGATAGCCTCTTTCAAAGAACTCTTTTTTGGCTGCCTGGAGTATTTTCTTTCGGGTGCGTTCTGCATCACGTATTTCACCCATTGTTGTTTTCACCACCCAATTACTTTTCATATAAAAAGCGTAAAGATTAACTTAACAAAAGTCAAATAGTAGTTGAACAATACTAAATTACTACTTGACAAATGGTAAGTTAAAATTTACTATAACGGTATAACTTAACAATTGTAAAGTTAAATTGATGAATGAGGTGATGAAAAATGGCATTTAAACCAGGTATGACGTTTATTAACCTTTCTGTCAGCGACCTGAAGAAATCCATGAATTTCTTCAATGAAATGGGGTTTTCGTTTAACATGCAATTCACAGACGAAAATGCAGCTTGTATGGTCATAAATGACAATACTTTTGCAATGCTTTTGACAGAAGCACACTTCAAGAACTTCACCAATAAAGAAATTGCCAATGCAGCAACTCACACAGAAGTATTAGTATCCTTTGCAGTGGAAAGTAGAGAACAAGTCGATGCAATCTTAAAGAAGGCCATAGAATCCGGTGGCAGTCCTGCCACTGATCTAAAGGATCTCGGATTTATGTATCAAGCGGGGTTCCAGGATCTAGACGGTCATATCTGGGAAGTATTTTACATGGATATGGAAGCTCAGCAGTAAGTCCCATAAAATACTAAACCCGGTCAAGTGATGTTGTATGTCACTAACCAAGAAAATCCTTAGATTTTCACAGATTATTACGCTTCTAAAGTTTTCCCGGTGAGTTACGGTGTGGCGCTACATGAGTTTATAAACAAATAAAAAAACGTAAAGGAGAGGTCATTTGCAACCTCTCCTTTACTAGTTATATATGCCTTGGCTTCTTCATAGGCTAACTATAAACTGTTTCTCCTAGGCCAAGTGCCTGTGCTGTAGAAGTATGAATTTCTTTGAAAAACTCAGGGTTTTCCACTAGTGACAGACCATAAGAAGGAATCATTTCTTTGATTTTAGGCTCCCATTCTTCCATACGCTCTGGGAAGCACTGCTGTAGCACTTCAAGCATAACGTGAACAGCAGTAGAAGCTCCAGGGGAAGCTCCAAGCAATGCAGCAATCGTTCCATCAGCAGCAGTCACCACTTCCGTACCAAATTGAAGGGTTCCTTTTCCTCCTGCCTCTGTATCTTTAATTACTTGCACACGTTGACCCGCTACTACAATACCCCAATCCTCGCTTTTGGCGTTCGGGATAAACTCACGTAATTCTTCCATGCGTTTTTCATTCGATAACAAAACTTGCTGAATCAGGTATTTTGTCAGTCCCATGTTTTTTACACCAGCTGCCAACATCGTGAATAAATTATTCGGTTTTACAGAACGGATTAAGTCCAAATATGAACCCGTTTTCAAGAACTTCGGTGAAAATCCGGCAAACGGTCCAAACAGCAATGTTTTTTTGTTGTCGATATACCTTGTATCCAGATGCGGAACTGACATCGGAGGAGCACCAACTTTGGCTTTCCCGTAGACTTTTGCCTGATGCTGCTCTACCACTTCTGGGTTATTACACACCATAAATAATCCACTTACCGGGAACCCTCCAACACGTTTGGACTCCGGAATACCTGTTTTTTGGAGCAATGGAAGACTTCCACCCCCACCACCAACAAAGACGAAATCTGCCGTATGGTACTCAAGTTTACCGTTTTTATTATCCTGTACTTTCACTTCCCACAAGCCGTCGCTAGTACGTTTAATATCCTTTACACTATGCTTGTAGTTAACGTCAACATTTTGATTCTCTAAGTGTTTAAATAACAAACGAGTTAACGCCCCGAAATTGACATCTGTTCCAGAATCGATTTTGGTTGCCGCTATTGGTTCGCTCGGTGAGCGGCCTTCCATGATAAGCGGAATCCATTCTTTCAGTTTTTCAGGCTCATCTGAAAATTCCATTCCTTGAAATAGAGGATTGTTTGACAACGCTTTAAAACGTTTTTTCAAAAACGTTACATTATCTTCCCCTTGTACCATACTCATGTGAGGCAAAGGCATGATAAAGTCCTGTGGATTCTGAATCAGATTGCTTTTAACAAGATGAGACCAAAACTGTCTAGAAAGCTGAAACTGTTCGTTAATGTTTATCGCTTTACTTATGTCAATAGATCCATCTGGTTTTTCAGATGTATAGTTCAGTTCGCACAATGCAGAATGGCCAGTACCTGCATTATTCCATTCGTTTGAGCTTTCTTCTCCAGGTTTCCCAAGTTGCTCAAATACTTTGATATCCATTTCTGGTGCTAGCTCTTTTAGTAAGGCTCCCAAAGTCGCACTCATGACTCCAGCACCAATTAAGATTACGTCTGTTTTTCCCTGTATGTTGCTCATTGTACCCTTCCTTATCCCCAAAAATTTGCAAAAAGAGTAGGCACTCCTGCTAAGATTTCATAAAAAAGCAAGGTGCCAACTGGTACACACCTTTTCTATCTCTGTTTAAACTTTATGGTTTGTCTATAAGAATAAATATCTAATGTTATCTTATAATTATAAACTATTTCGTGTTGCTTAAAAAGTGATAAGTGCTTCCAATTAGGGGAGAAACGGAAAATCCAAGTACTTTTCTTGGTTTTTTGGGTTTAAGGTAGGATTATTGCTTTTTTCTTTGCTTTACGTGCTCTTCAAACGCAACTTAATTACTCCTCTGAAGATTTGTAGTCTTTATTTTGGTACTTGTACATATTATTTTGCAAAACGAGCCTTTTCCAACCCGTTAATATCAATTTTCTTCATCTAAACTCGCCAAGGAGACCCCAACCTAAATCTACGATTTAGTTGCGGGAGGAATTGGCGCTCTCACCCCTTTAAAAACACTTGTTCGTATTATATACTATTAATAATAGGAGGTGTAAAAAGATGCCCGAAAAAACCATTACGATCACGGCAAAAATAAAAATCTTACCAACTGAAAAAGAGAAAGAACTTCTCCTTGACACGATTCGTGCAGTGAGAGAAGCGTTGAACTATGCCTCCAGCGAAGCTTTCAATAAGAAAATTTTCTCGAATATCCAGCTACACAAACATACGTATCATCCTATGAGAAGTAAGTTCGGTCTCCGTTCTCAAATGGCTAATAGCGTGAACAAAACCGTTTGTGCCAAGTACAAATCAATGAAATCAAATGGCGTTACGAATACGAAGGTTATGTTTAAGAATCCGGAGTATGATTTAGTGTGGAATCGGGATTATTCTCTCAAAAAAGCAGTATTCTCCGTAAACACATTGAAAGGAAGAATTTCTGTCCCCTTCGAAACGAAGGGAATGGAACATTTCTTCGACGGAGAATGGAAATTTGGTACGGCTAAACTGGTCACGAAAAAGGGAAAATTCTTTTTACACATTCCGATGACCAAAGCGTTCGAAGCAAGTGAAAATATAGACAACATTGTCGGAATTGATCTAGGTATTAATTTCGTAGCGACCGTTTATGATCAAAATGGAAAAACGACCTTCTTTAGTGGCAAGCAAATTAAACAAAAGCGTGGCCACTATAAAATGTTACGCAAGCAACTGCAACAGAAACAAACAGCCTCAGCAAGAAGAAGACTATCAAAAATTGGTCAACGAGAAAACCGTTGGATGACAGATGTAAACCACTGCATCACCAAGGCACTCGTTAGTCAATATGGTCCGAATACATTGTTTGTTTTAGAAGATCTTTCTGGCATAAGAACAGCAACCGAAAAAGTTCGTAAAAGTAATCGATACGTATCCGTATCCTGGTCTTTTGGCCAGTTTAGTAACTTCATAGAATACAAGTCTTTAATGAACCAATCGGAGGTTCTGTTTGTCGATCCAGCCTATACGTCTCAGACTTGTCCGAAATGCAGTCATCGCGATAAAACAAACCGCCATAAAAAGATCCACACCTTCTGTTGTAAAAGGTGCGAATATCGTTCTAATGATGATCGCATTGCTGCGATGAATCTCTATCAAAAGGGAAGTCAGTACCTTAGAGAATCTAGCCAGCAAGCTGGGTAGATAGGGTATTTGTCAATATGCCCAGATGTGACACCACGCTGTATCAGTTTGGCAGCGAAAAGAGATAGGAGCTCTAAGAGCGTTGGTACTATCGGGTAGTCACAAGCTCCATCAAAATCTATGATTTAGTTGGAGTAATTGACGCCGTAAAGATTAAAATCAGCATATTTCACTTTTGCCTTCGCTGACTGGGCTTCACCAGGTTCATATTTGCTGACTACACCTACTTCTACGTTATCAAATATTTCTGTGTAGAACGTTATTGCTTCTTCCGCCATACCACATGATTCCCCGGAGAAAAGCATATTTGGCGTAATCTTTTGTGTAGTCTGGCCTTCATCTACCAGCATCAACTGCCACGACAAACCATATCTATCCCTGACCCAGCCATACCATTTGCTAAACGGATACTCCCCAAGTGGCATTAATTCAGCCCCACCGTCTACTAATGCCCTCCATTTGACATCTACTTCTTCCACACTGTCGCAAGCTACCATTAACGATATAGTAGGATTAAATGTGAAGTAAGGACCTGCACTTATTGCTTGGAATTCCTGCCCAGCAAGTTTAAAGCTTACTATTTCTGAATCGCCAGAAGGAGTGTCTTCCAAAACGGTCACATGTAATAGCTCTGAATTCTCAAATAGACCAATATAAAACTGAGCGGCTTCTTTAGCTTCCTTGTCGTACCATAAATGCGGAACTATTTTTTGCATAAGATTCCCTCTTTACAGTTTATTTTTGTACCAAATTGACTAAACTTCTCCGCTATACTAGTTATCTTAAGGCTATTATCCGAAAAAATGTCGGTGATTCTAGTTCTAAGATGTTTGGAAACTCTCACTATACTTTTTGAAATTATCCAGAATTGACTGCCATCCTGTCTTTTGCATCTCCATGGAATTGGTGTCTTCCGCTTCGAAGGTTTCCATTACTTTCGTGTCATTATCCCGAGCAATAAACGAAATTTCAACCTTCCTACCGTCCTCCATCGTGTAAGAAATTAACTCATGTTGCTTCACTTCATCATAAATGCCAGTAAAATCAAATCCAAAGCTACCGTCCTTCGCTTCCATTCTTGTAAGGAATTTGCCGCCAGTCCTTAAATCATTTTCCGCTTTTGGCGCATGCCAATCATCCGAAGCATTCGACCATTGCTTGATATGCTCTGGTGCCGTCCAATACTCCCACACTTTTTCAACTGGTACATGAACAGTGGTTTCAACCGAAATAGTTTCCTTCTTACCCGTTTCCATTATGAACACCCCGCTATTCTAAATTTTAGCTTAATCATATATGTAATCGTTTTAATCTTCAATGAGTATTTTGGGGTGTTAAAAATCACTTCCATTTTTTAATTGAAACTACTGCCGAATAAGATGTATCATCCTTGATATAATTACTACAATGATACCTGAATCCGTTTAGAAGACTCTGATGACATGTTCTTTGACAGTTATTTTTAAAGTTTAAAAGATGATTTCCGAAATCTATCGTGCAGAATCGGGAATCATCTTTTTATTTTCCATCATTTTTGTCTTCTTATCTTTATATAAAGGTGGCTAATGGAGTTTTTCCTGTAGTCTTGTCCATGCGATGGTCCTTTATTGGTGGTCTTTTTATTTACAAAATCGGTTAACTTTCTATATCCCGTCTATTATATCCGATAAAACCAATGACTGTTACGACAGCTGCAAAACTTATTAACAAAATAATCGGCATCCATGTCATATCCTCAACAGGAATCTGTGGAATATGCCCAAATGGAGTCAGTTGGCCAACCCATTCTGGGAACTGGAATAATCCACCCATGTACAGTACGACGAAGGAATAAAGGACATATAACCAAATGAAACTAGTCAATTTTGGCCTAAATCCAATGAATAGAACAGCAACACTAATCATTACAAGTATAGCTGGATAATAGACGAGCCCCATTCCATAAATGGTTTCAAATGGAAAAGGCTCTTCCATAGCGGATGCTCCAGCAGCCCACAAACCGATTGCAGCAAGTGAGATCATTACAAATCCGTTCGTAACGGAAATGATAAGAAAACTTGCCATAAGTCGCGTTCGTGAAACAGCTCTCCCTAGTAGATGTTCTATACGCCCCTTTTTTTCTTTCACATACAATTTATTCATAGCCATTACTGGCGGTATTGTTGCAAATATCGATATAACCATCATGATCATCGATACAAACTGTTCTGTAACGGAATGCCCTCCATTAGTCACGAACAACTGCTTCATCATATCATTTCCTTCAAAGAAGGAATCTAGATCCCCTAAAACGGAACCATATGAGGCACCAAGTACAAACATTCCGATTGCCCAAGATATCGTTCCGGTTCGCTGTAATCTTACTCCTAAACCAATTGGACCTTGGAGAAATACAGAAGCATATTTTTTACCAGGCCTTGACGGTAACAAGCCAGCCTCTAAATCTCGTATTGCATTTAAATAATTGGCTACCATAAATAGAATAATTGATACACCTAATAGGACTAGAATCGGCCACCAATGATTATCACCGTAAACTTCCGCTTTCGTTACCCAACCAAGTGGGGAAAAAAGGCTTAGTGTATCATTACTTACATCTCCAATCCCTCTGATCATATAAGCAATCAAAAGAATTCCAATAGAAAAGCCAATCGTCCCACGGGAACTTTCTGAAATCTGTCCAAATACGGCTGTAATACTAGTGAAGAAAATACCAGTTGCCCCTAAGGTAACTCCATATAATAGTGATCCCTCTAAATCCATACTCTCAATGTTTAGTGCATAAAACCCAAAACCGATAATAGCAGCTAATAATATATTAAGAATGACGTAAACCAATAATGTTGCATTCAAATTAGATAGCCGCCCTACCGGTAAGGAACGAATCATTTCAACGCGTCCGTCTTCCTCATCCCCACGTGTATGTCGTGTTACTAGAAGAATGCTCATCAACCCAACAACTAATGCGGTTAGAAGTAACATCTGATGTGCCGTCATGACACCAAGCGTATAATTACTTAAATCAGCCGGTCCTACCATAGCGGTCATTGCAGGGTTTTCCATTGTTTTTGCCATTACATCTCTCTGCTCTTGGGAACCATATAGTTCCGTGAAGGCTATAGGTACCATAAATGTAAAGAAGCAAATTCCAACGAACCATAACGGAATACGGATTCGATCCCGTCTAATAATTAATTTGGAAAGGCTCCCTATCCCATTCAGATTTGTATTAGCCATTAGGATTTCCCCCCTGCTCCTGTCTCCATTTGTCCTTTTCCTTCATAGTGACGCATGAATAAATCTTCCAGTTTTGGCGGAGTGCTTTCCAACTTCATAATTCCAAATTGACTTATATGTTTAATCACAGCATCCAAATCTTCGGTATCCACTTGGAAAGACAACGCTCCATCCTTTTCTTCTATCTCATGGATCCCTTTTAATTCTTGCAATGGAGTGATGGCCACTTTTGTCTCCACTAGTAAATTCGTACGTGTCAAATGGCGTAGCTCTTTTAACGAGCCCGACTCAATGATCTTACCTTGTCGAATAATTCCAACTCGGTCACATAACTTCTCTACTTCAGATAAAATATGACTGGATAGAAGAACACTCTTACCTGCATGCTTTGCTTCCATGACACATTGTTGAAAAACTTGTTCCATTAACGGATCTAGACCTGATGTTGGTTCATCAAGTATATATAGGTCGGCCTCTGAGGAAAAAGCAGCTACAAGCGCAACCTTTTGCCGATTTCCTTTTGAATACGTACCACATTTTTTCGATGTATCTAAGTCAAAGCGCCTTATTAATTCCTCACGTCTGCTTTTATTATTTCCTCCTCGGAGCTTTACGAATAAATCAATCACTTCACCACCAGTTAAATTGGGCCATAAATTAACATCCCCTGGTACATAGGCAATTCGCTTATGGATTTCTACTGCATCTGACCATGCATCCTTGCCAAAGATTTTTGCCTCGCCTGCCGTTGCCTTCAAAATACCAAGTAACACGCGGATAGTTGTTGATTTACCGGCACCATTAGGTCCAATAAACCCGAAAACTTCTCCTTCCTTCACTTCCAAATTAACCCCATCTAATGCCATAAACTTTCCAAACTTCTTTGTTAGTTGGTTTACTTCTAATACACTCATTTTTACATTCTCCTTCTGTTAGAAGACTTTTTTTAAAATCCATTTACTATCATCGATAGACCACATACTTAAAAAGCAACAATTTAGTCTAGGGTGTCAATTACGCTTGTATATTATGAACTATTTTAACTTACTTAGTTCATAATATACAAAAACAAGAGGTTATGCAATATACTTATGAACTCCTTTTATTGTTTTATTACAAAATTTTTATTAAACTATGAACGAGGTGAACGTAATGGACGGATTTGAGCGTCGTAGAGAATTAAAGAAAATGGAAATATTAAAGGCAGCCCTATCCTTATTTATGAAATACGGGGTTCAAAAGGTTTCCGTTGCAGAAATTGCAAAAGAGGCTAGTGTTTCTCAGGTAACCATCTATAACTATTTCGAAAATAAGCATAAATTAGTTACTGAGGTCATTACTTACTATGTGGATAAAGAGTGGGCTAGAGCCGAGGAATTACTCGAAAGCGATCTTCCTTTTCCTGAAAAGATAAAACAAGTCATTTTTCAAAATGCAAAAGTTGCCAATGACATTCATGAGGACTTTTATGAGTATGTGATGAAGGAATACGCAGGAGAGAATAATTATTTCGAAACATTTTATGTTGAAAAAGCCATGCCTCGTTTAAGTGCGTTTTTTCAATCAGGCAAAGACGAAGGATATATTGACTCCACCATCTCTAATGAAGCAATCCTCGTGTACATTCAGATGTATAGTGATTACCTTTCGAATGAAGAAGTATATAAAAGAACCCTTCACTTAAGCGAAGACTTAACAAAGCTCTTTTTCTATGGAATTGTTGGTAAAGGGGCTAATTAAGTTGCTTCTTCAATCATAATCTTGTTTATATTATAAATATGACATTGTACAATAGACGATACGAATAGCCAAGATGACTAGGTCTTTTATTAAAAAATATACGTAGACTAGGTTGATTTCCGCTGCGGGTAGTCGCTTTCCGCGGGCACGGCCAGGCGACTACTGCGAGTTTACTTCTTCGCTGCCTTGTCCCGAGGAAGCCTACTTCGAAGCAACACTAGAAGACGCAGGGACATCCCCCTCCGCTACAATCAAAGTGCGAAATGCTTTCAAGTGCTCCTATTATTTTGCAAGAAATAGAGTTATTTATTTTTTCAGCAATCCCTAACTCAACATTAGTGCCACCATTCTAGCATAGGGAATATACAGGGATTCCTAGAAAATAAAACAATTTTCTTCGCGCGATGTAATGTTTCCGAAGCCTTCTTTACCCCGCGAGCCCAAGGAAATGAAGTATATTTCCGGAACAAAGGCATTCCACTCCTAGTTTCGAGCTGAATTATATACTCCCTCTTTCGATAAAGGAGACCAACTTATAATTCTGTTGATTGTACAAAAAAGGTCCTACACGCCTGATGGGGTGTAGGACCTTACATTTTATTAAGTAGTTACTCGCCAGATTCTTCTTCTGTGCCTTCTTCGCTATTTTCTTCTGTTTGGTTTTCTTCGGTTTGATTTGCATCTGTTTCTGTATCTTCTTCAGTGTCACCGCCGCACGCTGTCAAAACTCCACTTACTGCAATTACTGCCATGAAAGCCATCAACCATTTTTTCATTTTGCTCATTTCTTGCATCTTTATTGCCTCCTTTTAATAGTAGCTGAAGTAGCTATACTCCAATCATACAACAGGAGTAGCAAGAGAATGTCTCATTTACCAATTGTTTACATAAACAAAAAACTACATTTACGTTTTTAATATTGGTATTACGTATTGTTATTGCTCCCTATTGATTGTCCGTAAAAGAGGAAGGATTTCCCACTATTTGAAAATTAAAAAGATGGTTTTGATATCTCTAAAACAAAAATTGTATTAATTTTTATCAGAAGGTTAACTTAACATTGAGTTTATAAGGAGGTATTTCTATGGACAATACACATGACTTCGTAGAAAAAATGAATGAGAACCAGAGAAAAGCAAAGAAGAACAAGAAGAATCAAGGAAATGGTCGCCCCAGTAATAAACTGCCTAGTAAGCAGCACAATAATAGTAACAGTTAACGGCTTGCACTCTAGCACCAGTATGCCTGTATCGAGCAAGCTTATCCCCCATTAGAGACCATAAAAAAGAGAACAGATCTTTCGGACATCTCTCTTGTGTCTAACTAACTCAAGGGTGAATGGTTTTCAAACCCATCACCCTTTTTTCATTTCACTTAAAGCTGGTTTTCTTAATATTGATTTGTCGTCGCTCCTAAGGTAGCAGCTCGTATTACAGAAGCGTCATTATATTTTTTTAAGTCACTTGGTTTTCCAGTAACAACAACACCAATAATGTTAAGATTTTTAGGTTCCAATTTAACTTTTCCATTTTTAGTAATGTTATTATAAATTTTATTTGCTTCATTCTGATAACTTCCTCCATCTGATTTCATCATTTGAAGGATAGATATAAAGTTAGATGCAGGCATAGCCTTAGGATGAGTATTATATGGAAAACCATATGCTTCAAACCCATTTACAGTATGTCCTCTAGTAAACTGATCGTCTCCATTTAACTCGTTATGTTCGTCTATATCCTCTTTACTAAAGGTGTCTACCCAATACCAGGCTATATGCTCTTTAAAAATACTATTGACTTCTTCTATCGTATATCCCTTATCAAAAGAAAATGCCATTTCTACAACGGAGTGTTCATCGATGTGATTGAGTAGCTCTCTATCATCAAAAACTTCCTTATAGGTTACTTCTGGATGATAAAATTCCATTACTCTTTCTCCTTGGTAATACAAAGGAATCCTTTCATCACTGATACTTCCTGATCCTGAGGGACCATCGTTCGTAATCAATCTTGATGTTCCCAAGATGGTAAAGACCTTTTCTTCTTCCCCCCATGGAATCGGAACCCCACCAACCTTTTTAACAAGCTTTGTTTTTGCTGTTGCTGAAATGGGAGAGTAATTATAGGTCGTGCCTTGTTCTTCAACATTTGCTCCCACAATTCCATTCCAAGATAGATCCAAATTGATTTCCTTTTCCATTTTCATTTTCATTACTGTATCCCCAATAAAATAAAGACCAGTTAAAACAACTAAACTTATCACTAAAGAAATGAGCACCATTTTTATCAATGAGCGCCTCTTTGCTTTTTTCATCAACTTCTCAAACTCAAGATCCTTCGGTATAAATTCATTTTCCTTGCTCATGATCATACCTCCTATATTGTTGAATAAATTCTTTTCTTGCACGGTGCAAAACGGTCTTAACCGACCCTTCTTTCATGTCATACAAATCTGCTATCTCTTGAACCCTCAATCCCGTACTATATTTAAGAAGAAGTAATTGTCTATATTTTGGTTTTAATCTTTTTAACAGTTCATGTATGTCTTCCTCTAATTCACTTCGTAAGACGGCCTTCTCTGGTGTATCCTCCTCAAGCAATTCTGTTAGGTTGAATTTCAATAATACATCTCTCCGCCTAGAATTCTTGCGAGTCAAATCATAGTACTGATTTACAGCCACTCTAAAAAGCCAACTTTTTATATTAGTAACTTTAATGGAGTCCATATACTGTAGGAATTTATAGGCAGTATCCTGAATAATATCTTCTGCATCTTCCTTTGAAGCACCCATCTTTAAAAGGTAAGAGTAAACAAATTTCAATATTTCGTTGAGTTTTATCCCCATCATGGAATCATTCATTTCAGACCTCCTACTTTAAAGACGTCTTACATGTAAAAAGGTAAACAAGATTTCTCTAAATTATAGTTAATTTCTTAAGGATAAAAGAGTTTTCAATACATGCCCAATCCTTTAATTGAAATTTTATATGCGATACGCCTCACATCACCGTTCTAATTATGGTAAAGCACCACAATATAAATTCCCTTGTTTTTTAGTAATTAATCAGTTATACTGATTATAAATTTAACTGATTAAAATAGGAGGTGAAAATTCACTTGAATAAATGGAATCAATCTTATGGTTTTTTGCTTGGAAAGGTTCTGCAGCAAATGGAAAGTAAGTTTGCTGAAGGACTTACCCCATTTCATATTAACGCAAGACAATATGGAGTACTTTTATTTATTCAGGAAAACCCTTATTCTTCACAAAGAGATATTTCTGAAAGCCTACAAATCGATCGGACAACTATGGTGAGTCATATTGATCATCTGGAAGCTTTAGGATTTGTTGAGAGAACCAGGAACCCTACTGACAGAAGATCCTATAGCCTTATGATTACTGAAAAAGGGAATGATGTATTAGACTCTCGGTGGGAATTCTTAATCGAAACAGAATTAGGAGTTTTAGCCCCTTTAGAACAGAGTGAGAGGCTATTACTTAAAGAAATTCTCATTAAAATTTGGAAGTCACTTTAAATATCAGGAGGGAATAACGATGAACGCACTTGATTATTTCAATGCACGTCTTGAAGGAACCATAAGCCCTATGGATTATCAGAGGTCAAAAGAAATGGATCCAGAGAAATACTTCTTAGTTGATGTCAGAAACGGCCCGAATCATGTGAAAAATGTAATCATTAAGGATGCTTATGTTATACCAGAACAGGAATTAAAGAATCGTTTAAGTGAAATACCGAAAGATAAGGAAATTATTGTGTATTGCTGGGATGTTTGGTGTAACACTGCTGCTAAAGTAGCAAAGTTCTTACTAGAAAGAGATTATAAGGTTAAAGAGTTAACCGGGGGTATATCAGCATGGAAGGAAATGAACTTCCCTGTTTCAGAGTCCATTCAAAAGGATAGCCCGATTGATCATTGTGGATGCTGAGATAAGACAACAAGATCAATCTAATAAAAATAATGGAGATAGATTGAAGATTAGATACTTTCTAATCTTCTTTTTCTATTTATAAATTTTAAGCATATTAGTATTTGTCTATTGCGGATTGTGGTAATAATAGCAACAGATAGTGGGAGAACTATCTAAAAATCAACTAACATATTGGTCGTTGGATATTTTATTAAGGGAATACTAAATCGACAAGGAGTGATCACTATATGCAGACTAGAGCTGTCATTATTAATCAATATGGAAGTAAAGAGGTATTAGAAGATGGTACCGTAACCCTACCAGAATTGGGAGAAAATCAAGTATTGATTCGGGCAAAAGCCACTTCCATTAACCCAATAGATTGGAAACTTCGTGAAGGGTACCTGAAGCAAATGTTTGACTGGGAGTTCCCGATCATCCTTGGTTGGGATGTTGCTGGGGTTATTGAAGCTGTGGGATCGAATGTAACGGATTGGAAAGTTGGCGATAAAGTATTCGCCCGTCCAGAGACAACCCGCTTCGGAACGTATGCAGAGTACACGATAGTAGATGAACATCTTTTAGCCAAAAAGCCTGCTTCTATTTCCTTTGAAGAAGCTGCGGCAGTTCCATTGGCTGGAATGACTGCATACCAAGGTTTGTTTGATCACGGCAAGCTAGAAAAAGGAGAAAAAGTACTGATTCATGCAGGGGCTGGTGGAGTTGGAACCTATGCCATTCAACTCGCGAAAGAAGCTGGAGCGTACGTGTACACAACTGCTAGTCCAAAAAACCACGAGCTTCTGAAATCCCTAGGTGCGGATGAAGTGATTGATTATCATACAACCAATGTTAAAGATGTGTTGCGTGATATCGACCTTGTATTAGATACAATCGGGGGTGAGACTCAAAATGAGAGTTTCGATGTCCTTAAAGAAAACACCAGTAGAATGATTTCTGTCGTTGGGGAGCCTGATCAGGAAAAAGCAAAGAAAAAGAATGTTGTAGCAAAAAGTATGTGGCTTAATCCAGAAGGAGAACAACTAAGTAAATTAGGGAAGTTATTAGAAGAAGGAAAAATGAAAAGTGTGATTGGTAGTACACATCCATTATCACAGCAGGGGGTTTATGATGCACATGTGTTGAGTGAAACGCATCATGCAGTAGGTAAGATTGTGATTACGGTTGAGTAATAGGAAATAGCATAAAAATTGAGAGACCAAATCCATTATGAATTGGTCTCTCAATTTTTATAAAGTGAATTTGGATTTAACCTATGAATCCCACCCAAAATAACATAAGAGATGTATGTATGAATAAACCCAGTGAAGCTGAGAAATTATGAAATTTATTAACAAGATTAAAAGGATGTCACAATTATCCAACCTAAGTCGTCTTGATTTATAAAATAGCAAACAGGAGGTTATTTTATGACTCAAAATTGGGACGTTATTATTGTTGGTGGAGGATTAGCAGGTTATGTTGCGGCGAATTATTTAGGTAAGAACAATCTATCTGTATTACTATTAGATAAAGGAAAAACAACTGGTGGGAGGGCTAAGACAAATAAAATAAATCAGCAATACTTTAATATTGGCCCGCACGCCCTCTATAAAAAAGGAAAAGCCCACTCTATTCTTGAAGAATTAGATATTACACTCCATGGAAAATCACCTAAGTTAGATGGAATCCTTTTGGAAAACAAAACGGAATTCGCTGCACCTTTTTCTCCTCTAGGACTTTTTTCTACAAATCTTTTGACTTGGAAAGAACGTATAGAATGGGGCACGGTATTGTGGAAATTGATGAATACAAATCCTGATAAGTTAGCAAACTTAACCTTTCATCAATGGGTTAAGGAAGTGACTAATTCTAAAAAGATAGAATCCTTACTATATACACTTGGTAGACTTGCAACCTATTGTCATGCTCCTGAAGTAATGAGTGCAAAAGTGACGGTATCGCATTTAAAAAATGCAATAGGAGGTGTACGTTATATAGACGGCGGTTGGCAAACGATCATTGATCAACTTCATAATCAAGCCATTCTTTCAGGCGTTCAGGTTCAACCAAGCACGCTTGTAAAACAAATTGAATCTGGGGAACGAAAGCCATTTAAACTGGTTTTATCCAATGATGAAGAAATCGTTGGAAAGTATGTGATTTATACAGGTGGTCCTCGCGAATGGAATGAGATGTTACTGGATGAAGGTTTACTTGAACATAATGGCTTTTTGGACGAAATATTGCCAATTAGGGGGGCAACCCTAGACGTTGCTTTAACAAAGCTTCCTAACCCTAAACACCTGTTTGCAATGGGCATCACGGACCCTCTTTATTATTCTGTACACTCCACTTATGCTCAGCTTTCTGACGATCCGACTAGTACCGTTCTGCATGTACTAAAATATCATCACCCAGACGATCATGTGGATGGATCAAGTGAAAAAATCAAACTTGAACAATTTTTAAGCGCCATACAGCCTGGGTGGCAGCAATATGTCATAACACAACGCTTTCTCCCAAACATTACCGTGAATCAACGATTACCCCAAGTAGGAGATGAGTCCAAGCTACAACGTTTTAAAACGCAAATAGCAGGACTATATTTTGCAGGAGACTGGGCTTCCCCCAACTACGTGTTGGCAGAAGGAGCAGTTAGCAGCGGAAAACAAGCAGCAGAGGATATTATAATAAAGCAAAAGGAGAGAAGATAGTGCAGATTACGAATGAAGAATATCAACAATTTAAACCTTTGTTATTTTCATTAGGTTATAGGTTGTTAGGTTCGGTAATGGATGCAGAAGATATCATGCAGGATACCTTTTTGAAAGCGTCCATGTTAGACGAACAGCAAATAGAAAATAAGAAGGCCTACCTTTGTAAAATGATGACAAATCGTTGCCTTGATGTATTAAAGTCCCCAACTAGACGAGATCAATATATAGGACCATGGAATCCTGAGCCACTAATACTAGAAGGATTGCCCACTGATGATCCCACGGAATTAATGATACAAAAAGAAGGATTAAGCATCGCATATTTACGCATGATGGAACATCTAACCCCCGATGAACGGGCAGTCCTTCTTCTAAGAGAAGTATTTGATTTCCCCTATTCCGAGATTGCTACCATGTTAGAAAAGCAAGCAGAAAACTGCAGAAAGATTTTTAGTAGGGCTAAGCAAAAGATTTCATCCGTGGAACATGAGAGCTTAAACTATGAAACGAATAAAACCATCGTTAACCGCTTTATTGAAGCGTTTCAGAAGCAGCATACGGACGTTTTGATAGAACTTATTTCAGAAAACGTTACACTGTTTTCAGATGGTGGTGGAAAAGTTAATGCCGCTGTACGTCCCATTTCACATTCAGCCAACGTATCTGCATTCTTATTTGGTATTTTAAAAAAAGTGCCGGAAGACTTTTATTTTGAAGTTCAAAATATTAATCATCAACCCGCCATCATGATGTATATGAACGGGGCATTACAAAGCATTCTTAGTTTTTATATTTACAAAGACAAAATTAACGAAATATATATAACTATGAATCCTGATAAATTGCCGCTTGTTAAAGCAACGTGATAGAAATATTTTTCATGGATGAGAGCTCCTATCCATCTTTTCACCGCGTTCCGAAATTGGAACCCAATTTGCTGTTAACTTTGTCACGTTTAAACTCCACGTTAACTGGTAAACTAGTAAAAAACATTAGATAGGAGCTAAACCATGTCTAGGACGGATTTATATAGTATAGGGGATCATTTATTGGGGCATTCTCCAACGCTGTTTTTGCCTTTTAAATAACTACACGGAACCGTATTACAAATAGTGATAAAACAGAGAGTAGAAGTTGTGATTGGAAAAGAAATTCTAAATAACTCGTACTCCCTCTTTTTCAAATATCTTTATACATACTTTGTTTAGAAGTATAATATCTTAAAATAAGTTTTAGGGGGGAGCCAAATGGAAAAATTCAACCAAGTAACGTGTGAGAAAAGATCATATTCCAGAGATTTTAAATCTCATCAACATGAATTTGGTCAATTTCTTTTTCCACTACAAGGCTCCTTAGATATAAAAACGAAGTGGCAAGAGTTAAATCTTAACTCTGATTACTGTTTTTATCTTCCACCAAAGTTGAATCATAACTACCGATCTAAAGACAGGAATGAATTTTTAATATTAGATATTCCAACACAATATTTGCCAGAAGATACTAGCAGCATGTATATAATGTTGGATAAACAATGGGCTTCTATCCGTTATTTACTATTAGAAGAGGCGAAGAGTCATGAAAATCCTTCCTCCTTAGTTGATTTGACTAGATATGTGACCAACAAACTACAAATCTCTAAACCTCCTTCTATTCAATATATTCATAAACACTTTAAGGAGCCCATAAGATTAGAAACTTTAGCGAAAATAGAACATTATCATCCAGTATATTATTCATCATGGTTTAAACAAAACACGGGGAAAAACCCTAGCGTGTATATAACCGAACTTCGATTGAGAGAGGCTAAGCATCTGTTAGCTTCAACAGTATGGTCCATGACAAAGATTAGTGAGGAATTAGGTTTTGGAAATTCTTCATCGTTTACAAGATGGTTTGTGAGATGTGAAGGAATGCCTCCGCAAAAATATAGACTTCTTAATGATGGATAAAAAGGATATTAAACTTGGTAAAGAAACTTTTTGTAGATTTCTTTATACTATCAGAAAGTATAAGTTTTAATGATGATAGTATAAGTGCAACTAGGCCTCTGTCTGCGCCTAAAGGCTTGCCAATCGGCAAGTTTTCTTTACCATAAGTTTAACTATTCTTTTTATCCTTTTTTATGGAGGTGAGCAAAATGAAGGGAAAATTGTCTCCTTTTCTAGTATTGCTAGCAGCAATGCTTTGGGGGACCACGGGTACAACTCAAGCACTTGCACCAGATACAGCACATCCAATTGCTATTGGGGCAACACGCTTAGCGGTAGGAGGTTTATTTTTATTATTGATTGTCCTAGTAAGAGGACAATTGAATTTTAAAGATTGGCCAATCAAGACAACGATACTGGCTTCCTTAAGTATGGCATTGTATCAACCCTTATTTTTCTCCGCAGTTGCCATAACAGGGGTGGCCATTGGGACTGTGGTAGCAATCGGGAGTGCCCCCATTTTATCAGGCCTTTTAGAATGGATGTATTTAAAAACTCGTCCATCAAAAGTTTGGTGGTATTCTACTTTCCTATCCATATTAGGATGTCTCATGTTGTTTATAAATAAAGAATCCATATATGTAGACCCCGTTGGAATATTATTGGCTTTAGGGGCTGGATTATCATTTGCAGGTTATACGCTTGTAAGTAGAGATATGGTTCAAAAATACTCATCTTTATCCGTGATTGCAGTAGTTTTCACACTTAGCGCAATCTGTTTATCGCCATTTTTATTTGTTTTTGATATGTCTTGGATAACAAGTTTTCGAGGTGTGGGTGTAAGCCTGCAACTTGGAATTATGGCAACAGGGGTAGCATATTTCCTTTTTGCTAAAGGGCTTGCCCATGTTTCTTCATCAACTGCAGTCACACTTGCGTTGGCAGAGCCATTAACAGCGGCGTTATTAGGGGTTTTCCTATTAGGAGAAGTCTTAAATATAACTTCTTGGTTCGGGATTTTCCTCTTAATACTAGGAATAGGAATTTTAATAGGCTCGACCAAAAAGTCAAATAGCCAAAAAGAACTTAGGAAAAGTCCACTACCAGTTTATGATGAGGAACCTTACCATAAATAGATACGGTTTTTAAACGAGTGGCTGTATGAAAGTGATTTATCAAGTATGTAAGGCTCTTTATTTTGTGGAAGAATGGGGTTATACAAGATGTGATTGGGCAAGATTAACTAAGTAGTTTATGTGCGGAGTATGTGTTAAAATTTACCTTTAAATAAGGATGGTGTATATGCAGACAGAATATATTTTAAAGGTGAAACCAAAGTATGAAAAATCTTATAAGAGTGGCTTTCCCCTAATTTCTAAAGAAACGATTCAAAATATACAAGAAGGAACAAAAGAGGGAACGATTTTTCAGCTTGTTGATAAAAAGGGTCAATTTATTGGAAAAGGTTACTACGGGAAACAAAATAAAGGCTATGGCTGGATTCTTACTCAAAATGTAAATGAGAAGATTGATCAATCCTTTTTTGAAAGGAAAATACAAACGGCATTAGACAAAAGAAAAGGTTTTTTTAACAGTAAAGAAACAAATACTTTTCGGGTTTTTAATGCTGAAGGAGATGGCATTGGAGGCCTAACCATTGATTACTTTAATGGGTATTTTTTAATCAATTGGTATAGTGAAGGTATTTTCACTTTTAAAGATTACGTCATGGATTCATTGAGACATTTAGTAGAATATGAAGGCATTTACGAGAAAAAACGCTTTGACGTTGGCGGAAAATACATAGAAGAAGATGGGTTCGTAGAAGGAACAAGAGGTACATTCCCAATTATAGTAAAGGAAAATGGTGTGAATATAGCCGTATATTTAAATGAAGGAGCTATGGTCGGAGTGTTTCTTGACCAGCGCGATGTGAGAAAAACCATTCATGATCAGTATGCAAAAGGAAAAACGGTATTAAACACATTTTCCTATACAGGGGTATTTTCTGTGTTCGCAAGCCTAGGTGGGGCCAGTAAGACAACGAGTGTGGATCTCGCTAATCGAAGTCTATCCAAGACCATGGAGCAGTTTAGTGTGAATGGAATCGATTATGAAGCCCATGATATTATTGTGGAAGATGTATTTCAATATTTTAAATATGCAGTAAAGAAAAAGAAAACGTTTGACCTTGTCATTCTTGATCCTCCAAGTTTTGCAAGATCTAAGAAATCCACGTTCAGTGCGGCAAAAGATTATAAAAACCTACTCAAAGAGGCAATCCAAGTTACGGAAAAAGATGGGGTTATTGTGGCTTCAACAAATAGTGCCGCCTTTAATATGAAAAAATTTAGAATGTTTATTGACCAGGCATTTAAGGAATCCAACGTGACGTACAGCATAAGAGACGAATTTTCACTACCTTCTGATTTTAGGACTTCCAAGCAATATAAAGAAGGGAATTATTTGAAAGTGGTTTTTATTCAGAAGCACTATGATTAGAGATAATAGATGTATATGTTTAGTCTTGGAACAGGAGAACTATCACCATTGCTGCTTCTGTCTCATTACTTAATCCTCATGCTATTATGATACTATTGGAGATATTGGAACTAGTTCATTGCTTATACAGGATATGATAAATGGGTGTTTACCGTAAATAAAACAGGTAGATTTCGGTCCAATAATAGAGTTTTTATTAATACTTAATAGTAAGAAATACCCTAGATAAAGGCTTATTCCATGTTAACAAAGGATATAAGCCTTTTAATCGTTTCTGTTATAATAAATGGTAAAATCAAATAGCGAAGGAAGTAAAAAATAATGACTCCATTACCTAATTGTCCAAAATGGCACTCCGAGTGTACATATGATGATGGGACTTTTTTAGTTTGTCCGGAACGTGGGTATGAATGACAGCCGACACGGAATCGGATATAGAAGGAGATAGCGACGTTATCAAAGATGCAAATGGGAATGTATTGTTTGATGGAGATCACAAATGGATTGCAAAATTACTGGATTTGGTTGGTCCAATGAAGTTTCAGAATTTATGAGAAAGATCTAAACTCGTATGTTTGTAGTTGGCCATTGATAGTGCTCTACTGTTAAAGTCTATCAGAAACCACCCATAGAAAAATTCAAACAACTAGGAGTAAAAAAAGTGAAAAATTTAGTGTTGATTTTCCTTGCTGTAACAGTAATCATTCTTGTTTTAATCGTATTTAAAAATAATAATGAACAACAAGATATTTATGTAGCTGTAGATGGAAATGATGAACAAGATGGGTCAAAATTATTGCCATTACGTACATTGAAGAAAGCTGCATCAATAGCGGAAGCAGGGACAACCGTCCACATACGCGAAGGAATCTACGAGGAAAAGCTTGTTGTTCAACATAGTGGCACAAAGTCAAAAGAGATTATTTTTAAGCCATATAAAAATGAGCAGGTTATTCTAAGTGGTAAGAATCTTAAAATTGAGGAAGGCGATACTTCCATCATTACAATAGACAATAAAAACTATGTGACTATTAGTGGCTTGATCATACAGGATTTAAAGACTGATTTAGCCGATGAGACAGTTATAGGGGTTTTTGTGACTGGTTCAAGCAGTCATATTACACTGGATAGTAACCATGTGCAGCGAATTGAAACCCATGCAGAAGAGGGGAATGGTCACGGTATTGCAATATATGGAACAGGCTCAATGAAAGATATCACGATCACAAACAATATAGTAGAGGACCTTAAGCTTGGAGCAAGCGAAGCACTTGTTCTGAACGGCAATATTGATGGGTTTAAAATCGAACATAATCTAGTGCGCAGGAATAATAATATCGGTATTGATTTGATTGGATATGAAGGAGTGGCATCCGATAAAAAAGCCGACTTTGTCCGAAATGGTGTCGTCTCCCATAATACTGTTCATAATATCTCGACGTACGGCAATCCAGCATATGGAGAAGAGTATAGTGCTGGAGGAATTTATGTTGATGGTGGAAGGGATATAACTATTGAAAAGAATACGATATATCAAAGTGATATTGGGATTGAAGCTACTTCTGAGCATAAAGGTAAATATGCAGAGAACATTGATATAATAAATAATACAATCTATGAAAACTTTTACACAGGTATAGCGATAGGGGGATACGATGAAGAGCGTGGCGGTACAATCCATTCCTTTATCTCACAAAATAAATTATACCGAAATGATACAAAGGGGTTAGATGGTGGACAACTTATGATCCAACATGATGTAAGAAATAATACGATTGATCAAAATATTCTCAGCGCAGGTCCCTCTCGTATATTTATTGCTAACTATTTTACAACCAATGAAAATAACGAGCTAAGACATAATGTGTTTCATAAGGAAGAGGGAGAAAAAGGTATATGGGTATGGAAAGACGAAGATTTCGCTACTTTCTCGAAGTTCAAAATTGCTTCAAATAGTGATACGGAAACGAGTTATATAGATCCAAATTATGTGGATCCTAGCTCGCATGATTTTAGATTAAAAGAGGATTCACTTGCAAGAGATATAATTGAGTGACCGTGTGGGTACTTCCAGTCAAAAACCCTGGCTTATTGCCAGTTTTTTTATTTAGCTGCTATTTGATACTGTCTTATAACAGAAAGTTACTATTCTTAGTATCTTCTCTGCATTCTTCTAACATGATCGGAATGGAAAGGAGAACCGTCAACTTCATTAACCACACTAAATGGGTTACCATCTAAGTCAAAAGAATCAAAGAATTTCATTCCACTAAAATCATCAATTTATTTACTGGAATAAAGATACTCCCTATTTTAAACATAAGCCTTTCTTCCTCCTTTGCATCTAGAATCGGGTTTACAAAGTTGTCAGGAGGCTGATAATGATCCACCCAACGTGCAAGATGTGATTTTATTAGTTTCTGATGGATCCGTTATAAGCCCCGTAAAGGAAAAAGTGAAGTTCCCCCTTAGGAGTTGTCACTATAGACAGTCTTTTGTTTCGTTTAAATCTAACCACGGTGAACCTTATCACAAATAGTGGTAAAGCAGAGAATGGAAATGGGTTAAGTAAGAATGTATTAATACAAGTTAAATAATAAAATATCCCCTTGAACATTTGCAAAAGTTTGAAGGGGTTCTTTTATATCAAAAGATAATTTGTAAGGAATGGATGCGGAACAAACGTTCCCTTTTTATTAAGTTATCCATTGTTTAAATGGTATAATAGTACATATTAGAAGGTTTAGAAGGTAGGTAAGTGAAATTTCTAATAAAAGGGAGTGATGAAATGGAAAATGAAACTAATATACTAATCTATCAAACAGAAGATGGAAATACAAAGATAGATGTTAGATTGGAAAATGAGACAGTTTGGATGACACAAAAGGCAATTGCGGAATTGTACCAAAAAGGAGTAAATACAATTAATGAGCATATTAAGAATATATATGCAGAAGGAGAACTTCGGGAATCGGCAACTATTCGGAAAAACCGAATAGTTCAATCTGAAGGCAAGAGAGAGGTTGAACGTGAAGTAGCATTTTACAATCTCCAAATGATTATCGCGATTGGATACAGAGTTCGTTCTCACCGAGGTACACAATTCCGCCAGTGGGCTACTAAACGTTTAAATGAATATCTAGTTAAAGGTTTTACAATGGATGATGATCGTCTTAAAGATATGCGTAATTTTGGGCAAGATTATTTTGATGAACTGCTTGAACGGATCCGTGACATTCGTTCTTCTGAAAAAAGATTCTATCAAAAGATTACAGACATTTACGCTACATCTGTTGACTACGATCCTAGAGCAGAAATCACACAAGAATTTTTCGCAACTGTTCAAAATAAACTTCATTTTGCAATTCATGGTCAAACTGCGGCTGAACTTATAGTAGAGAGAGCAAAGGCAGATAAGGAGAATATGGGTCTTACCGCATGGACAGGCGATAATGTGCGAAAAAGAGATGTAACAGTTGCCAAAAATTACTTAACTGAAAAGGAACTGAAATCACTCAATCGTATTGTCACCATGTACTTAGATTATGCTGAAGATCAAGCGGAAAGACAACAGCCAATGCATATGAACGATTGGATTGATAAACTAAATGCCTTTCTTCAGTTTAATGATCGTGAAATTCTTGAAAATGTAGGAAGAATTTCAAAGTCTGTTGCCGATAAGTTAGCCATTCAAGAGTATGAAAAATTTAATCAGCATCGTTTAAATCAAGATACTCACGATGACTTTGAGCAGTTTATCGAATATAAGAATTTAAAGAAATAAATCTCCAGTTCTCCACCACACGTTATCCGGTAAAATTGCTTAGTTATGAAACGCGAATAAGTATCATAAATGGCATAATGAAGGCAGAAAACAGCCACTAATGGAAACTGAACTGTATCATTAATAGAGGTAAAACAGAAACGGGGACAGAGTTCCTGTCTCCCGTGTCCCATTAACTGAACCCACAAAGTTACACGTAAATTCTTATGTTGTTATTTAGGGTATGGTTCCGGTTATAAATTGGGCTTCTACCTTATAATTCTATCCTTAATTGTTTGTGATGGTAGAAATCGTTATTCAAAACCTTTTGAAACTAGTGTTCATAATCTGATTTTTTATCAGGATTATATGTAGTAGTAAATGCACTTTTTTAGTTTTTTCCCAAAGACTACCCCACAAAAACCACATTGATCTATTTTTACTACCTTAACCGTTTTGACATCAGATGAACCGAAGTCCCCGGCTTCCGGAACATATAATTCATATCACTTATTCTTCAACACTTCAGACAGCTGCTTTAACGATTCATATTCGTTTATCCGATAGCTCCGCCCTTCCTTTCTCAAATAGCCCTTATCACAAAATTGAGTCAAGACATGCAGCAAATGCCGGTAGGATACGCCTAAATAATCACAAACCGTAACATGCTTCTCCTTATAAATCCCTTCGTCTGCTGTTTGTAAGATAAAGTCGGCCAGTCTATTTTCCAGAGGAAATGCTAGACTTTGTGTGTACTTTGCTGCCATGGATGTTGACTTTACACTCAAGAACTTAGCTAATTCTCTTAGAAACTTTGCATCTTCTAGCAATTGATTGCGATAGATATAAATAGGAAGTGCAAAACAGATGGTGTTCGTTGATGCTTGGATCCCTTTTGTATAGTACTCATCATTTAATAGCTCCATTTCCCCAATGAAATCCTGTTCTCTCACAAAGTTTATTAAGGAAACTTTGCCATTTTGGTGGGTGATATATATTTTGGCATTCCCCTTTATCACGTAAAACAAATATTTCGGTCTCATGCCTTCTTGAATAATCCAATCATCCCGCTGATATTCATGTATCTCGATAGACTCTTCAATTGGACAGGAAAATAAAGGAGCAATCGAGTACTTCTCCAAATAGAACCGCTTCTTATCTTCTTTATAAATTTCCATCTTTCACCTCAAAATAGGAGATATCTCATATTATTTGTATGTAACTCCATGATATCATGCAATCCAAAGAGAGGGGATACGAAATGAATACACAACGATGGATGGGTGCACGTTTTTTTAGTTTCTTTCTGACATGGGGCATTTTTCTCCCTTATTGGTCAGGATGGATGATTCATACAAAAGGAATTTCAGTCTCTGAAGCTAGCTTAATTATGAGCTTTGGGTTAATTGCAAGAGGCCTTTCCACCCTGTTCGCCTTTCCATATTTATCAGGAAAACTAAGCAGTAAAAGGCTGTTACGTATAGCGGGAATTGGCTCCCTTATTGCAATTATTTGTTATTTACCAGCCAATTCTTTTCCTAGCTTGCTTCTTGTAACCGTGCTTTTACATCTGTTTTATCCGACCTTGATGCCTGCTTTAGATAGTGCTGCAAGTGTCCTCGTCAAGAGCAAGCAATTAAAGCATTATGGAAGAAGTCGGCAATGGGGCTCGATTGGGTTTGTCTCTGTCGGGATGATCATAACTATTTTTACAGGCGCCTTCGGAGATGAAGTCATTTTATGGGCTTTGTTACTTGGCATTATTGGATTTGTTATTCTAAGTTCGATGCGTGCGCCTGATGTCTTATCTATAAAGCCAGTAGCAGACCAAGCAGAAAAAAGAAATATCTTTCAACTATTCCGAATCCGCCACTTTGGGTTAGTACTCATTATTGTCCTTTTATTACAATCGGCACATGCTACTTACTACAATTATGGCTATATTTACTTACAGGAAATAGATGCGCCAACCTACCTGATAGGTTTGATTATTAACATTGCTGTCCTTGCTGAAATTCTATTTTTCTTTATCGCAGATAAACGCTTTGGTGGATATTCAGTAGGGACATTACTTACCATTGCTGCAGTTGGATCTACTATTCGTTGGATAATTGTATTTGCTTTTCCGAGTGTCGTGATCTTCTGCATTGCACAAACCTTGCATGCACTCTCATTTGCGATGGCGCATTATGCCTTTATGAAATATCTAATTGCCAATATTCCACATGCACAAATCGCAAAAGCGCAAGGCATCTATTCGGCTCTGGCACTTAGCTGGGGTACAGCATTATTTACTATATTCGGTGGATTCTTATATGAGATCGAGCCAAGGTATGCTTTCATTGGAATGGTTGTTTGTACGGTTCCATCTTTGCTACTTTCGCTTGTATATCGAAAATTGGAGCATAGCAAGGAAGTTTATAACCATTCTTAACAAATAACTAAAACGATTAAACATTTCCCTTTTTCAACCGATAAAAATATGTATAATATTTTTAAATAGGGAGTCCTCAAGAATGTTCACAAAAAAGGAAAAACAAAAAGTTTCTTCTTTAAGAGAAGAAGCGGACAGACAAAAGCAGTATGTAAAGATAGACGTCCGTAATGATCATAACTTATCAGATCAGTTATCGGTTATTGATCTTACGTTAGATGATTTAGCTGTTGCAAGAGCTCTGCAACCGTTAATTGCAGAAAATATCGAGAAAATATATAACCCTATCTATCATCATTCTCTTGAAGGAATTCGTAGGGTAGTAGACATGACATCTATAGGGGTTGATTTAGCAGGCTGTCAGCAGTATGTAATTGGCTTCTTTGATGGAATTATTGATGATAATTTTATAGAGAAAAGGTACAACATTTCTAAATATTATCTAATGGTTGGTGTAGAGGTTAAATGGTATATTTGCACGAACCAAGCATTTATTAACACCATTCTAGATATTCTTAAAGAAAAGTATAGAGATGATATAGACACACTAATTTTGGCTTCCAAAGTAATTACAAAAGTATTTAATTTAGAATTACAGCTTTGCCTATCCATTCTACAAGAATTGCAACAGGAAGAAACTGCAACAAAAGAAAAGACTGCTAAACAGAACATTAAGCAAACAATTGGTACGATTACAGAAGAATTAGCTAGTATGTCAGAAGAAGTTGGTCAATCGGTAGTAGATGCTATTGAAGGTTCAGAGACAATTAAAACAGATCTAGCGGATGGATTACAGTCTTCTATTATCACAGCAGAAACTTCTCAGACTGGAAAACAACAGTTAGACCTAGTAACAGAACAGACAGTATCCTTAAAAGATAGTGTAAATGTCATCAAAACGAATTTCGGGTCACTCGAAGCAAATTCGAAGGAAATCGGAAATATTATCGCCGTAATCACCAACATTGCAGAACAAACAAACCTTCTCGCACTAAATGCTGCTATAGAAGCAGCAAGAGCAGGCGAGCATGGGAAAGGTTTCTCAGTTGTAGCAGCGGAAGTAAGAAAGCTTGCAGAACAAACAAAGACGTCTTCCAGCCACATTACAGAAATGATTCGAACCATAACGGGTCACATCGAAGATATGGTGGAACAAATTAATGATGTCGATTCTAAGAGTATATCCGTGAATCAAAATGTCCAAGACACGTTGGTAAACTTAGAAGAAATACTCACTTCAAGTAAAACGAGCAAAGAAAAAAATGAACGAAATAATGAAGAAATCATTAAATTCACAAGTACGTTAAAAGAAATAGGAAAAATGGGATCAAAAGTATCAGAGTTGGCGGATGATTTGAATCAGACGATGCAGAGTTATTGAGTTTTTATAAATGCTCGCCCTTCCTTAAAGGACACGTCAGACTGAAAAATAGAACAGAAGAAATTAGAAATATCGTTTTAGCTACAAAAATCTCCTTAACCTTGTAATTAGTTTGACACCAAACTATAATATAATCATGGAAACCAGAGATGCAATATCATTATTATCTAAAATTAGAGACAAAGTGAATCGATTTATTATATCAGAGATGGAGAAGTCTGGAATAGATGATATTGCTACCTCACACGGCGATATCTTCTATGCCCTATTTAACGAGTCTAGGCTTACAATGGCGGAAATTTCTAATAAAATTCATAAGGATAAATCTACAGTTACAGCACTTGTTGAAAAATTGGTTCGCCTCGGATATGTGACTAAGGAACGTGATACTAATGACGCTAGAATTGTTTATGTCAACTTAACTGATAAGGGAAGGGAATTAGAACCAAACTTTGAATCCATATCAAATAAATTGCTAAATGTGTTCTACTCAAATATTTCCGAGAAAGAACAAAAAGATCTGCTTATCATTTTAAAAAAAATTTATGGCAACTTTTAAGTTTGCCATAAATTTTTTCATAAATAGTTTGATGTCAAACTAAATGACAAGGAGGAGAAAATTATGATAGATTACACGAAACATTTACCGGATCACATCGAGAAATACATTGGGGAAAATGATTTATTTTTAGAGATATTCAAAGGGGAGAGGACTAAAAATAGGCCACCATTGCTTTTTGTACACGGTGCCTACACAGGAAGTTGGATGTGGAGTAAATTCATTCCTCACTTTGTTGATGAAGGGTGGAATTGTTATGTCATGAACTTGAGAAGCCATTACAAAAGTAGATTGCTGGACATGACTAAAATAACATTTGAGGATTACATGGAGGATATGAAAGAGGTTATTGCTGAGTGTGATGCTCCTCCAATTCTTGTTGGATTCAGTATGGGAGGAATTTTAAGTCAAAAACTAGCTGAAACCATAGAAATTGCTGGAATGGTGTTGGTCGATTCCGTCTTAAGTAATGAAGTTCATGAAATAGTACCATACAAAGAGTTAGGTCAAGGTATACGTGAAATTATAGTTCCTGCTCCAGCACGTGAAGAATCTTCAAGCGTAGATGAAACAGCCGAAGACATCGAATTTCAAAGAAAATACTTAACAATGGAATCGGCGAATGCATTCCGTGCCTTTGCTTTTACAAGTGAATCCAATGGTATTTCCATAGATAGTAGTTCCATTACTTGCCCATGCCTGGTTATCAAAGCAGTAAACAGTGAAAATGACGACCGCCAGGGTAGAGAAACTGCAAAGCACCTTTCTTCTGCATATTGTGGGCTTTGGAACACAACTCACACTGGTGTCCTGATAGGGCAGAGATATATAGAAACGGTAAATGCTATTATGGATTGGTTGAAAAGGTTCTAATTCGGAAGCTCTTGTGATGGTTGTGCTCTTTTTGTATTGAACTACCAGAGGGGTTTAAAATTGAATGTACCACTAAAAAAACGCACATCAAACCCAATGCAATAAAAGATCAATAAGAGGCTGGGACATAACCAGCCTCAGGTTATTTTCACTTTTACTTATGCCGTTTTCCATGATGCATCCAAATGAGATTACTCATAGTTATTTCATTAAGAAGCCTTATAGTTAGTTACTGCTACTTCTTTCGAAATTCCATATCTGATAATCAAGTAAACGTGGGGTAATGTTCGAATACTTCTTTACAAGTATTTTAGTAGTTTCCTCTAACAAACTTTGCGCTTCATCTATCTGAACCTTTCTCTGAAGTGCTTTTTCCAGGAACCGCACTATCATTCTGTCAGGTTTTATCCATTGATCGTCTCCAGCTAACATATAAAAATAAACAAGTGAAATACCACTCTTTTGACCTGGTATGGCTCTAATTTCGTTTTCAAATTCTTCATTACCGTATATTTTTTTTACATCTTGAAAATAATTTACTTCATACTTATTTAGAACTTTACAAAACAAATAAACTGCTTCAGCTTTTAATATCCCGTTTGTTGGAGAGGTTCTTTGTTTATTTTTGAATACTTCATTCACAAATGTTTCTAATCCTAAGCTTTCAAAAGAGCTTAAATACAGTTCAATTGAAAATTGTTCACTTATTTCCGGAGTTCCTGTTCCCGAACGTTCTTTATTAAGATTAAAATAACTACAAAATCTATTCACTGTGTTTTTAACACCTTCATATCGAACTCCTATAGAAAATATAGAGTCTATAACACAGAGCGGAAGGCTTGAGTAGTAATATTCATCAGGGAGTTTTGCATTTTCAAATATTAGAACACTTTCACAGAATTCAGCAATCTTATTATAGTCTTTATCCAGTGTATGGGGCATAACGATTCTCCTTATAATCTTTGAGTTCTTCAACTACCTTAACTTAATATTAGTGTAGATTTTTATAAATATAAAGATGATTCTCTATCATTATAGCTAAAGAAGCATTCTACTGGATATTTGCTTCTTTCACTTCTCCGCTGTAGAACCCCTTCTACAACTAATTACCACTAATGTTAAGTTCCCTCAAAAATTTCACATTCTTCTTACCCACTTAAGCCCTTTTGAAGGTCAATACTTAACTGCTGATAGGCCTCTGATTCGTCGTTCATCCCCTTATCCCGATAAGATTTAGCTAACCAGTGCGGCGGTTTTGGATTAGTTGGATTTAGCTCCATTTCCCAGCTAAAGCATTCAATCGCTTTGTCCAACTGGCTGAATTCATAGTACAACTCCCCAAGCGATTGCATTTCGTCTGGATCTTCATATATCCGTTGCATAGTATTTATTTTTCCAAAAATCTGTAGGTTTTTATGATTTTCTTTTAACGGCTTAAGCCATTCCTGGATATGAGATAAATCGTGCGTTTTCATTAGGGAGATGACACATTTATTAAGGACTATTTCAGCTTTTTCAGGGAAAAGGTCTATATACTGTTTCAATAGGGTAGGGAGTACTTCGGGATTCACAATTGAAGTGTCTAAATCCAATTCCTCCAGCATAGCTCCAAGGGTATGAACGGTGGAAGAATCATTAATTTTAAAGTCATGACTTTGTATCATATGGAAAACTTTGTTCACGTTATGTGATTCTAAATATTTGTTAAGTAAATCTTTTTGTAATGGATCGAAGTCAGGTAATTGAGAGGATAGTTTTTCTAAGACATACAAAGCTTCGTTTTCATTTACGTGTTGATCAAGCAGTCTTAAAAGATGGGCATAGCAACCATAGGAAGGGGTGGATGTTAATCTGTGGATATGTAAGGCAATCAAATTCATCCATCTGGACTCTTGTTCTAGTAAATCTACAAGCTGATGGAAGTCTTTATCGTTTTCTTTCTGCGAATAGAGCATTTTTTCTGCAAAAACGGGGTCTTTCGCCAAAAGTTTTTCGGGCTCTTGGTTATATAGAACGGCATATTTTTTGAAATCCATGTCGGTGGCCAGTGATTTTACCATACTATTATTTGGGGCAAAATCCATTAAAATTTGAATAATCCGATAGGCTGAAAAATATTGTCCATTCCTACGATGTTCATAATATACGGACGTCATTTCTTTATACAAGCGTTTTTTGGGTATGAACGATTCAAAGAAGGTTAGGATAACAGCTTTTTCTTGAGGAGAGTAATGCTTATCTAGCTTTTCTAATAATGGATGAAAGCTGATTTTTTGGCAAGGATGATTGGAGGAGAGCAGGATATCGACAAGTGGATGGGGACTTTTAAAAACCATACCTTCCTTAAAAGCATGCTCGATGTAGCATTGACGACGAAGTTTTTTGGCCTTTGCTGCTGTAAGGAATTGATCTTTATAAAAAAATAGATAATAAACTTCATTCTTTTCACTAAACGCTTCTAAAATTTGTCCTTGCAGATAGAACGCAACTCTCTCTGCTTTTAGATTAATCTGCTTATTATGATCATAAAGCAAGAATTGATCTTGATTCATTCTAAATCCCTCCTCGATGATAGAACTACCTTCATTCTTTAAATCAGTCTGTCCAACTAGCAAAAAATAAGCCTATATTTACATTTTACCATATTATCGCAGTTCTAATTGTTGTTATGTTCATTTGATTCTTTCTCGCTTTAGCATTACTGCCTAACATCTTCTAATATCTTCAGGAAAAATTCATTAAGCATTTTTCAAATACCGACCTTTTCTTCTAAAGGAAATGAGCATACCTACAGTATCCATGAGGCATACCTCTTATGATTAAAACACATCCTTTAATCTAGTAATGACTAAATCGATTTCCTTTTTTGTCGTCATCCTACCTAAACTAAATCTAATGGCACCCATTCCAATCCGTTCTGGTACTTTCATTTCCTTTAAAACAGGCGATAACTCAACATTTCCAGAATGACATGCAGATCCAGTAGAAGCAGCAAGTTCAGGGATTTTTCCCAATATTTCTTGGCCTACTTTATTTATAAAGCTTACATTCAATGTATTCGATAGTCTTTCTGTAGGGTGGCCATTTAATACAACTTGTTCCCCGAATACTTCTTTTAGTCTATTCCAAAAATAACTTGATAGACTATTTATACCATCTGCTTTTAATTGCTTTTTAGATAATTCACATGCCGTACCAAGACCGACGGCAAGCAACGTATTTTCTGTCCCTGCCCTTAAACCAAACTCATGACCAGCCCCATGCATGAGCGGCTCAAGTTCAATTCCCTTTTTTATATATAGCGCTCCGATTCCCTTCGGGGCATAAATTTTGTGTCCAGCGATCGTAAGCATATCAACATGTAATTCTTTCACATCTATAGGAACCTTGCCTATAGATTGAGAGGCGTCTGTGTGAAAGGCAATTTCGTATCCGGCCGCAATTTCCCCGATTTCTTTAATGGGTTGTAATGTGCCTACTTCATTGTTCGAATGCATAATCGTAATTAGAATAGTGTCTTCCCTAATAGCTTTTTCGATTTCCTCTAGTGAAACTCTCCCATATTGGTCAACACCTACATAGGTTACTTCTGCTCCTAATTGTTCTAAAAACTTACAAGGATTCCGTATTGCAGGATGCTCTATTTTAGAAGTAATAATATGGTTCCCTCTAGATTTGTTTTTGAAATAATAGCCTTTTAATGCAAGATTGTTAGATTCACTACCCCCACTAGTAAAAATAATCTCTCTAGGTGAACAAGAAATTAATTCTGCAACTTGTTGTCTTGCTTTATTCAGTAATTCTTTGACCGGTTTCCCCGACCAGTGTAATGCAGATGGATTCCCATAGTAATCCTCTAATAAAGGTTGCATCGCATGTATCACTTCAGGTGCTAATGGAGTGCTAGCATTGTAATCAAGATAGATTTTTCCACTCAATCAAACCACTTCCTTCATATATTAATCTTCTGATTCATTGTTTTCTTAATAATTATTCATTATTCCTTTATTTCATGAATGCATAGTATTCCTTTTACTAGGCTCGCTGGTGATTCATTATGCAGGACGTAGTTATCAAGTAGTGCAAATCACCGCAACGCTAATTGGGGAGAATCCCCATGTTACACTATTATTATGGATCAATGGTAAAATCGATTATGATCAACACACAACTAAACTAGAGATTTTAATAGTGAACGTATAAATAACATTAACATTGTGTTACAACAGAAAGGATGGAACCAAATGTCAGAATCAATTAAACTCACCTCCTTAACGAAAAAAGGCGGTTGTGGTTGTAAGATAGGTCCCGCAGACCTCGCTCAAGTACTCCAAAACCTCCCTCCAGTTGTACAGAATCCAAATCTTATAGTAGGCCTTGAAACTGGCGACGATGCAGGTGTCTATAAACTGAATGACACAACGGCACTTGTTCAAACCGTTGACTTTTTCACACCAATTGTGGATGACCCTTATGATTTTGGGCAAATTGCAGCAGCTAATGCCATCAGTGATGTGTACGCCATGGGTGGAACACCGATTACCGCTTTAAACATTGTCGCATTTCCAATCTCAAACTTGGATACATCCATTCTCTCCGATATTTTAAGAGGAGCAAGTGATAAGCTTCAAGAAGCTGGGGTTACCTTAGTCGGTGGTCATTCTATTGATGATCAGGAACCGAAATTTGGTTTGGCCGTTACCGGAACCGTTCATCCAGATAAAGTCAAAACCAATGCAGGTGCACAGCCTGGGGATCAGTTAATCTTAACGAAGCCAATCGGTGTTGGGATCTCCACCACATCTATCAAGCGAGATTTATTAAATGAAACAGAAATTGCAAATGTGACGAAGGTGATGGCAACGTTAAACAAAGCCGCTTCCGAGACCATGCAAAATTATACCGTCCATGCATGTACCGATGTTACAGGCTTTGGCCTACTTGGACATGCTACGGAAATGGCGCGGGAAAGCAAACAGGAAATCATCCTTCATTATAGTGATATCCCTGTTCTTCCAAGAGTACGTGAGCTGGCAGAAGCTGGTGCAGTTCCTGGAGGTACGAAAAATAACCTGAATCACATGAAGGACAATGTTACTTTCTCCGATCATTTAGATCAGATTGATCAATGGATTCTTGCCGATGCTGTAACGTCTGGCGGATTGCTTATGGCTGTTCCCGAGAAAGATGCAAATGCACTCCTTAACGAGCTTCGTCAAAACAATACGGAGGCTGCACGAATCGGGGAAGTAATCTCAGGTAAATCTGGTCATATTCAAGTTAAATAGGAAGTGAAGCATGTTATGTTCGAGGAAATGAAGCCGGAAGAATTATATAAACGGAAAGCACATCAACAACATACTATTGTAGATGTCCGTTCTCCGAAAGAATTCCATCAATCCACGATTCCAGGTAGTTTGAATATCCCTGTTTTTACGGACGAAGAGCGTAGCGAAGTAGGGACTATTTATAAGCAAGTGGGGCCAGAAGCAGCCAAAGAAAGAGGGCTTGCTATCTTTTCTAATAAGCTTCCGGGTTTTATTGCCGCTTTCCAAAAGATTAATACTCCCATTACGGTTTTCTGCTGGCGCGGAGGGATGCGCAGTAAAACAGCTGCAACTGTGGTGGATCTCATGGGTATAAAAAATGTCACCCGATTAACTGGAGGAATCCGTGCATACAGAGAGTGGACCGTCAGTCTTTTAGATGAGTTTGACTTTCGTCCCGAACTTATTGTTCTAAACGGAGGTACAGGAAATGGGAAAACGATGATATTAGAAAAGCTGCGAAAAGAAGGCTATCCGGTTATCAATCTTGAGGAAATGGCTGGTCACCGGGGTTCTATTTTTGGACAGATTGGATTGGAGCCGAAGAATCAGCGGGCGTTTGATTTTCAATTGCTCGAAAAATTGCTCGAATATCAGAATGAACCTTTTGTCTTTTTAGAAGGCGAAAGTAAGCGTATTGGAAAAGTAACACTCCCTGAACGTCTCTATCGAAAAAAAGAAGCTAGCAGACAGCTTTTTATTGAATTGCCGATGGAAAAACGAGTCGCAAATATATTGGAAGACTATCAGCCATGGAAGTATCCCGAAAAATTCAAGGAAGCTTTTCAACTTATCAAACGGCATATTCATACACCTGTTGCTAAAGAGATTGAGCAGTGTTTGGAAAGTGGGGAGTTTGCTGTGGCGGTTGAGTTGCTGTTGATGCATTATTATGATCCACGGTATGAGCATTCTAGTGATTATCCGGAAAACCGACAAACGCTCGTCCAAGCAAAGAGTGTTGAAGATGCTATTGAAAGAATAAAACGAGAAATGCTTTAACAGAAGCGCGGGGACGGTTCCTGCGCTTCCATAGAATCAACTATTCTTAATTAAAGACCACAAGCGTTGGTGCTTTTCATTCACCAATCCTTCTTTTTATTTCTCCACTATTTTACCTCGCTCAATTTTATTTGGGTTTTAACGGTCACTATTTATGGGCAATATAAGCTTAATCTCTCTTGTAAACCTTCTAAGACCTCTTCTGGTATTTCCAGAACCTTTACATCCCCACCTAGGAAAAGGATCCAATTTGTCATTTCGGTCCATTCATCAGGCTTATCAACATGGATAAAAGTCTCTAGAATGGCTGTCGTTTGGTAAGGATCCGTATAGGAAAGGGAAACTTTTATAGGGTGGTATTTTTTGAACTGGGCAATCGCTTTTGGACCAAGTTCAAGGACAAGGTTGGTCACTTCTTCTTGTTTTACTTTTTCTAATAATTCTTTTTTACTTAATCTATTTTTCTTAGAGTAAGGTTTAACATCCTTAAGATGGTCGACAGGAATGATCTGCTTCTTTTCTTCCTGTAAGTCAAAACCTTCAATCAGCCAGAAGCTCTTTTCTTGATAGAGGTGCAAGAGATATATTGGATAGGACTTTACGACCTTCTCTTCTATGATGGTAATCCATAAATATCTATCCAGAAGAAGGACTTGGATGAGTTTCTCTAACATGGGATGGGGAAGGTCTGATAGATCAAGTAGGTCAGGGTTATTAGGGTTGGTTCCCTCAAAAAGTAAAATTTGGTTTAAAAGGACAAGGTCATCTTGCTGGTTTTCTGAAATGAGACCTAGCAATTTTTCAGCTAAAGACTGACGACTCTTAAGATAGGGGAGTTGTTGATTTCTTGTAGCCATAAACGCAATAAAAAGAGCTTTGACCTCATTATCGGTAAAGTGCACATCGGGTAGGACAGAGTTGTGCATGACAAAATACCCCCCATCCCTTCCGACTTCAGCGACAAGCGGTATTCCCATTGCCTCAATTTCTCTGATATCTCTAATAGCTGTAGAACGAGAGATATCAAATTCTCGCATAATTTCTGAAATGGTAAAGTGAGCGCGGTTATTGATATACCGCATGATTGTATTAATTCGTTCAACTTTTTTCATAGGAACTCCTAAATAGTATCATTTTTTGACATGATTTATGGTTATTATAAAACTATCAAACAAACAAGACAAACTCATTCAAAAAATAAAAAGAAGGAAGGTTTTAAGTATGGCAAATTACACATTGGAAGAGAAAGACAGTTTTACGGTTTTAGGTATCGGAACGGAGCTTAAGAGTGACTACAGAGACTTCGCTAGTATTAACAAGGAAAAAGCAGACTTTTGGCAGTCCGTTAGCGAGGATGGAAGACTGGATACTTTGAAAGGCATTGCCACAAATGACTACGTTTTTGCAGTGAATGAAGCCGTGAATAACAAGATGATGTATTATGCTGGCGTCATGACAGGTGAATCGCTACCAGAAGCGTCCAGACTTATCCAGTTTCCTAAAGGGGAGTACCTAGTGGTAAAAGGGGAAGGGAATACGGCTAGTGACTTGAATGATAAGCTTACTGGCCTTGCCTTTGGGCAAGTCTTGCCAGAAGTAAGCCATGTTGCCTATGTTGGTGGACCCAATGCAACGGTTGTAATGGGACAGCAAAACGACATAGTTTATGGTGAAATGTGGATTCCTGTTGTTAGGAAATAAAAGGAGGGATGGACATGTCCAATATCGTTGATTTTAAAAATGTGTCTCTGATTGGTTTAGAGTCTTCACCTGTAGCGGAAAAGCTTGCTGGTTTACGTGCTAATGAATCTCGTTACTTTATGAACAAATACAAGCATGAATTTACAGTTGTACCAGCTAGCGAAAGCAAGGAGACTCTTGATTATGTGAACCGAATTTTGAAAGAAGAACGTGATATTGTGTTTGCGTCCAAACCTTTAGAAACGTCTCGTTTTCAAGTAGAAAATATCAAGTTTGCCTACGTCTTTTATGAAGATGGACTTTCGGTCAACGTCATGTACACAGTTGATGACCCTAAGAAACGAGCTGTTGGGTTTAAACTTTCGGAGGGAATGGAAGTACCAAAGGAATTAGAAGGAAAGTTTAAGTTTGCTAGGCAGAAGTCTAAACTAGCTGGAACCATTCGGGGATCGTTTTTTGTAATTAAAAGGGAATATTAAAAGAAGCTATTCTGCATCGATTTTTATATAGGGATATAACCAAAACAGCACTCCTCATTAAAATAGGGGGTGCTGTTTTGGTTTCTTAAAAACCTCATTTAATTATGATTTAAATTACTGAACCCCAACAACATTAAATTCCGTAATCGACCACCAGCTTGATGCTGATTCTGTCTGCACGACCTTCAAATAGCGAGCACTTTGCTCAGCAAAAGTTACGCGAAGCTCAGCCGAGTTTCCTGTACCGGTCGCTACTGGGCTTCCCCAATTCGTACCGTCATTCGATACATACACTTCATAGCCACGTGCATAATCATTATTGCTTCCCGTTGAATCCATTACGATTTCACTAAATGTCTTGGACGCTTTCATATCAACAATAAAGAATTGGCCGGGTGCCATCGGTGTTCCAGAAGACCAGCGTGTTGCCATATTGCCATCTAGCATATTTTCAATGACATCGCCACTTGTTTCAGATGAGGTCGCCGTCCATGCCGTACGATCTAACGGTCCTTCATCTTGCCCTGGTCCACTATCACCGGATTCATTTACTACATAAAACTCTGTAATTGACCACCAGCTTGATTCAGAACCAGTTTGTACAACCTTCACATAACGTGCGGTTTGTTCAGCAAATGACACGGTAATCTTCGCAGTGGATCCTGTACCGGTCGCTACCGGGCTTCCCCAATTGGAGCCGTCGTTCGATACGTACACTTCATAGCCACGAGCGTAATCATTATCGCTTCCAGTCGAATCCATCACAATCTGATCAAACGTTTTGGATGCTTTCATATCTATTGTAATGGATTGACCAGGTGTCATGGCTGTTCCAGAAGACCAGCGTGTTGCCATATTGCCATCTAGCAAGTGTTCAATTGGTTCTCCATTTGCTACTGATGTCGTTGCTATCCAGCCTGTTCGATCTAGTACACCTTCTTCCCCATCATCAGGATTCTGTGGTGGATTATCCGTTCCATTAAACGTTGTGATGTTTGCCACCATATGATCCCCGTTATCATAGACACTATCTCCTAAACCATTGATCACGTGAGTAATTTCACTACCAGCTGTACCATTCAACCAAACAGTCGTTAGGTGATTCATATGAATCCCTTGATTGTTAGGTGCCTCAAAGGAACTATATAGATCTACATCTGCATCCCGGAAGTACGAATAACTACCCGCCCCCCACAATTCATGAGACGTTACGCTGTCCGCTACTTTATAGGCAGCATAGCCATTATGACCAGTTGGCGCCATCCATGACTCTTGATTTGGAACATCATACGGAATTTCATTTTGATAGAAGTACACACGACCATTCTCACCATTCCATAATGTTTGATATTCTTGGTAGTGTTCCACGAAAAGACCATATGCCGTAACATCATCGCCATTTACGACAAGGCCATTTGCAGCTGTGTTCACATTCCAACCAACGCCATCGCCATGGTCCGCGCGCCATACCCAGAAATGGTCTACAATGACATCATCCGAATTAATTTCAACACTAGTTTCCGCTTTTCCAGCATGTGACCCACCTACACGGAAGAACACATCATGTAAGGTCGTTGGGTTATTTGCATGATCTGCACTACTATTTTCCGGTCCAACTTCTAATAGTTTCTCAGAATCAGATCCAGCATCAAATAATAGACCTGTAATTTCAACTCCATCTACATCCGCAACCTTCATGGCAGTCACATTATTTTCCGCAACTAATGTTGGATAGCCAAATCCATACACAATGGTGTCCGGGTTATTAACTTCAATTGGCTCATCCACATGATAGACACCGGGAGTAAAGATGAGGTGCTTCCCTTGGTCCAATTCTGCGTTGATCGTTGCAGCACTATCAGATGGATCTGCAATATAGAAATCATTCATGGAAAGGGAATGTCCAGGAGTGTCGCCATTTTCCCAGGATACGCCTTTACTATTTTCTTGAAGATCAGGGATAAACAGTCTATATTCCCCATTATTATCGACATACAGATAAGGCTTGCCATTGACTACCGGTGTTTTTTCAATGATCGTCCATGTCTCATCTGGATACGGCGCTACATTACTTGGTGGGTTTTCATCCCCAACAAGAACCGTGTTCCAAACACTATTAGACCAGCTACCATAGCTATTATTTCTGGAGAAGTATTGTTGCTGAGAAGCAGCAGAAACTTGCCCATCAATCTTAGAGTCTGCTAGATATCCACCACTCACCCAACCAGCTTGATATGAAGAGGTAAGATCCCAAAGGAGTAAATTGCCATTGAAGTGCATCCGTCTCATTGGAGCAGCCTGTGATACAGCCCACTTTGAGTCGGAATCCGACACAACAGAGAAGTTCTCTACAGAACGCCAGAAGTTGCGTGTTCCATTACCGTCTGCCCATTGGGCATCTACATTAAAACTAGCTGTTATTTGTACATCATCTGGATTTTTACCTAAACCAGCTACCGTCGTATAAAAGCCAACTTTAATATCTATCTCATATTGGCCCGGCTTAAATAGAAAGGTGACTCGCTTATCGGTAAATTCCGCTCCAGCATCGCCATCTTCCATCTCGGCATATTTTTGATCAATGATATTCTGTATCTCACTATCTGCCATCGAGTCATCAAAAATATATACATTTTGGCCATAAATAGACTGATTTGCTTCACCAATATCTGCCGCTTTGGATACAGCCTCATACGCAAAAAATGATGCAAATGCCACTGCTAGGACTGGTATGAGCTTTAATACGTTTTTTGTCATCCTCATTCCTCCCGTTATTGTGGTTGTTCGCTCTAATCATGGATCTTCTTAAGAATACCTCCCTTCTATCTTTTCTCTGAGTATTACTTGCCATCACTATAATTAAAGCGCTTTCATAATTAAGTCTAAGATATCCATTTCCTTCCTACAACGAGTCATTTTTTAGATTTGGTGGGTCATTCTTTTTATGTTGTTTTAATTTTCTGTTTTTAAGGTTGTAGGGCGAGATAAAATTCACTTTTATTTTTAAATCAGTGTTAGAATTGATAATGATGAAGCAAGCTGATGCTTTGCCTGGACTGTAAAGATAGGGGAGTTAAACGATGAAGAAAATATTTATTACTTTATCTTTGACCATAAGTTTCATTTTGGGAGGATGTACATCTAACATACAACCAATTTTAAAGGGTACTTATCAGAGTGATGCAGTAAACGGATATGTTGTTCAGATAGCTTTTCAACCAGATGAAAACAGCTTTGTTGAATATATTGATAATAGGGAAGTTGATAGCGGAGCGTATGAAAAATATCAAGAGAATGTATATAAACTAGAAAGTAATAAGCAAAACTTTAAAATTACATTAAATGAGGAAAACGCATTTGAAGTCATAATTGATACATTGAATAATGGAAAGCCAATTAAGTTAAACAACATACGTGATATCCCAGTCTATTCTTCAACGGAATTTGATGATGTTGACACGTATAAAGCATTATTAAATAAAAATTGAAAATAATTTTAGTACATAACAAATAGCCGCCCTATATTTCAATTATAATGCACAAAAAGACAGGCAACGCATTCGTATAAAGAATACACCGCCTGCCAATAAGAATGTTATAACCGATTGCCTATTCAATCTAACAACCTTATCTAAGCCACCCCAAAACGCGTTTGTTCTTCAACCTTTAGTTACTATTATTCATCAGTCACGACTCTTCTAAAACACACATACATAAAGACTGCTGCAGCGATCATCCATATGCCGATTATTCCTACAGGAAGCCATGATGACGTATCATGAATCTCAATCGCCTGCATAATTGGAAAATACTCCAATATTTCCATCACGATGTTGTCCTCACTTAAGCCTAGTAAGGAAAACATCGGCGTGAACCCAAAGAGAAACATAACCGGCATGCCGTAAGCAGAAGTAGAGGCTATTGATTTGGCAAACAGACCGATACCAATGCCGAGCATTAAAAAGAACAAGAATAATAGAATCAGACTTATAATAGGCTTGATCTCCAGAATCGGGTCAATGCCAATGATCAATAAGGAAACCAGCAATGTTATAATTGTAATGATACTTGTGACAAGACTTTTGCCGACAATGATATCTGCGAAGGATGCTGGTGACAAAATCAATCCTCGTAATGTATCTTTTTCATTTTCCTCTGCCATCATCGTCATAATCGCCATAGAAGTAACGGCGGAAAAGGTTACGCCCACAATCATATAGACTATTAGCATTGGCATTTGTTCTTCTCCGTCTCCCATACGCTGATAAAACAAAGCCAATACAATGGAGACGAGCGGCATCATCAACAACGTGACGTTTTTCATGAAATCTTTACTGTCTTTTTCAAAAATAGCACCTATACGTTGAATATTCATTATACTAATTCCTCTCCGGTAACTTTTAAGAAGATATCACCTAGCGTCGGATTATCGGTATGCATCGCTTTCACTTGGCCGCTCGCAATCAATTCTCTCAATTGATCAGCACTACTTGGGTCATTATCAAGAACCAAGCTCCTGCCATCAAACGTATCCACATAGAATGCATGGGTAGAATATTTGTAGCGAAGTGTTTCTGGGCTGTCCAATTCTTGAATTGTACCTCCGTTTAGGAAGGCTACTCTATCACACAGTGTGGTTGCTTCTTCCATGTTATGGGTAGTTAAAAATATCGTTGTCCCTGCTTCATTTAGTTTTAGAAGTCCACGGTGAATCTGTGCGATGTTCCCAGGATCTAAAGCAGATGTGGGTTCATCAAGAAATACTAAGTCAGGCTTATGAATAAGAGCCTTTGCAAGCAAAACACGTTGCTTCATCCCTTTGGATAAATTGGAGACTATTTTGGACTGTTGGCCCTCTAAGTTAACTTCCTTTAGAATCGAATCAATAGCATCAAGCGGCACGTTATATAATTTACAAAATAATCTCAGGTTATCGTAGACTGTTAGTCGTTCATAGAGTGCGCTATTATCAGAAAGAATCCCAATCTTCGCTTTAAACTCTGGTGTCTGGAATTGCTTGGAGTCCATTCCTAACACCTTGATTTCTCCTTGGGTCTGTTTGATTTCTCCTATCAACATTTTAACGGTTGTTGTTTTTCCTGATCCACTTGGACCAAGTAAGCCAAAAATTTCTCCTTTTTTTAATTGGAAGTGAATGTGATCAATAGCTGCTACTCGATCAAATACTTTTCGTACGTTTTTTACTTCAATTATATGTTCCAATTGAATACCTCCTTTGATGTGCTAACATCATTGTAGCTGGATTCCAGGAGGTGTTCAGCCGAATTTGTATGGAATGTACTATGTAAGAGCCGAAATGTATCCGAAACAAGGCAAAAAGGAGGTCATTCCCTCCTTTTCATTAGCTTATTTTCGTTGAACGGTACCATTTAAAGGTTGAATTTATCTTGAATGTCTTGAATTTTGTTCCGTGATAACGGAATAGTGGATTGTACTTTATTGTCAATTCGGAGTGAATAGGTGTTTTTGGACCAAGTAATAATTTCGCGCACCTTTTGCAAGTTAACGATGTAGGAACGATGGCAGCGATAAAAGCCGTAAAGTTCTAATTTCTTTTCCATTTTGGCAAGTGTGTAATCCATCGTATACGACGTGTCATTAATGACTATCACCGCTTTGCCATCCTGACTTTCTATATAATCGATTTCGGGTGGATCAAATAAGATTATTTTATCGTCTACTTTAGCTGGGATCTTTAATAAACTTGTCGTCATGGATGTGCTTTCCGTTTCAACGGAAGCTGTATCTCCGTCTTGATACTCAACTTCCACTTGTTGTAGTCCTTTACTTTGTAATTTGTATGGTACGTCACCAAGCAACAATGCATGCTCCATGTTGGACACTAACACGAGCACAGGAATATGCTTTTCCTTGATTTGTTGTAGCATTCTAATAAACGTATTAGTGGATCGAATATCAAGATTATAAATCGGCTCCCTGAAGATCATCGGACTGGTACCACTCATATAGTATTTAGCAAAGTGGACACGACGCCTTTCGGAACCAGAGCATTTATGTAAAGGGGATTTAGCGCAGTTTTGCAAATCAAATAAGACCAGAATCTCTGGAATTGGAGTGGAACAGCGAAACCATTTATGATAAAAAACGATATTCGCTTCCACAGTCAAACGTTCATACAGCCCTTCCTTATGGTCAAAAATAGGAAACTTGTTATGACTTTGCAGAAAGCTTATCAATTCCTCCTGCATATCAGCATCACAGTAAAGAGCGGTAGCAGAGGTTTCATCCACCGTAAGCGAAAAGGAAGGCAGCAAGTCACTTTCAAATGCTTCATTGTCAATTTTAAAATATACCATTTATTGATAACTCCTATTCCGTGAAACATTATACTGTTTTTAGTATAGCATGATGTAGTCTATAAGCATTTATAAAAATGGAACTATTTATAGGGTTTTGTGGGGTTACCCATCACATCAACTATAAGGAAAAATATCCATCGTTGTAGGGTATGCGCCTATATTCGGGCCCCTTAATCATTCCTAATACTTCTTGTTTCGACGAATGTCATCTGGCGACTTTTTTTAAAAATAGTGCCGAAACCATTAATAGTCGTTGTTTTAGTGTTTGCAATGTTAGTTGTATTGGATCTGATTTTTAACCCGTTTGATATTCATATCAATGATGATGTCATCGGGGCATATTTACTTCTACTTTTAATAAGCTGGGGCTTAAGAATATTAATATTGTATAAAGCCGGGTTGATGAATTTAGAACTAAAGGGTATGAAAAAGAAAGCAGTAACGTCCCAGAAAACGGCACTTAAGGACATGAAAAAGCTTGCAAGAAGGACCAACAAACATACGGAACTTCACCAAGGCAAGTTGTCTGCAAGTGAACTGGAGGTAAAGTTGTCTCAAGTATGGGGCGCTGAAATATGGGAAAAGGCAGAATCAATAGAAAAACCGGAAAACCAAGCCACAACTGTGACTAGAAAGACCAAAGAATACAGAAAATGGCCGACTTACGCTCTGGTAGTAGTTTTCGTTATTGCAATGATCTTTAGATTGATTGAGGTCATAAGTTAGGATACTACACCTGTACCAAACTGAACCACTGATGATCGAGGACTACCGGGAGATGAAAAAGTATCTTTTTCTCATAATGGACCGAACTGGATATTTTTGAAGGTTCAAGAAAGAGAGTATTTCAAATACAACTCTCATTAACACGTTAAAAAAACTTATAAAAAACAAAGCCCTACAGTTATAATCTTATGTTATATGGAGGAACGAGACTTCTTTATGCAATAGGCCGTGATGGATTACTGCCGAAAAGTATGTGTGAGCTGAATAATAAATATAAGACACCAGTCAAAAATACGGGGACTTTTGCAATACTTACGGCCCTTTGTGCTGGATTCATTCCCCTTTCTAAACTAGCAGAATTAGTGAACATGGGAACATTAATTGCATTTACAATTGTTTCAATCGGAGTTATTTACTTAAGAAAAGATAAGAATATACCAACTGAAGGGTTTAAAGTACCGTTTTTTCCTGCTCTACCAATTATTTCATTCCTATTATGTATCTTTCTAATTAGTCAACTATCTGTTTATACATGGATTGCACGTAGCGTTTGGTTTATTATTGGACTGATCATCTATTTTATTTATGGTAGAAAGCACAGCTTGATGAATGAAGAATAAGGAAGATATTAAATGAGCGTACATTGATGGGACATGTACGCTCACTTTTCTTTTTTTGGCCAATGGGTCAGATCCTCGTTAAGATTAGTGGGTATAACGTAAACGGTAATCAGGTTTATGTTATATAGAACCTTAGTTACTTGTGGTACGGTTCACCGTAGTTATTTAAGAGGCAAAAAATAGGCGAGATGAATAAAACCTCGCCTATTTAATTTACTCATTGCATGGTACTACTAACAAAACAAAGAAGTGTCTTCTTCCAAATCAGTAACTAGTATTAATTCATTTTGAATTAAAAATAGAGTCTTAAAATTTTCGATTTTCCAACTTTGGGAAGGATTTGAAAGTGTTAGAAGCTTCCAATAACCACTTCTTATTTCTTTATGCAATTCTCCTCTATCCCCTATAGTATTCGTGCATTTTCTCCTTTAACATAAGACGATCCCAAAGGATAATTTCATTAGAGTTGGCAAGATTTATAGCTCCTTTTGTGAAGTGGCTATTTGTTAAAACCATTCCTTTATCTAAATGATAAAATTTTAGTCCAGCTTTTACTTCCTGGATAGCTTTATTAGATACTGAATTGGCATAACATTTAGTCTGTATACCTATCCGGATTCCATCCTTTACAGCAATAATGTCTATCCCTTGATCACCCGTGTTTTTCGTTTGTTTGGTAGAGTACCCCATCTTTTTAAATAATTCTGCAACAAAATTTTCAAAAACAGTTCCAGTCATAAGATCAACATCATCAATAGTGGTTGGATTGATAGATTTTTGTTTCTTTAATAATCTATCTTCCAACTGCAGTAATTCTTTTTGATAATTCATCTCTTTAATACCGCTTTGAACCTTTGAAAACCCATCATAAAATAAGTCCTGATTGTCGCCAATGCTTAGTTTGTTATGGTAAAGTAAAAAATACGTAAACATGTATTGGATAGTTTTAGATTCATGGTTAATTATATCAATTGAAAAGAATGTCCGAATACACTCTTTGTAAGTTAGGTCAAGTAAATCAATGAAATACCCATGGTAATTATTATGGAATTTCTGACCATAAACCTCAACACTGACCTTTTTCAGTGCTTTAGTAAGTAATAAATAATAATACCCATGATACCGCTCTTCTTTGTTAATCACTTCTCTATATTTAAGTAGGTCGATAAATTTGTCATACTTAAATTCGATTTGTGCTTTAAATTCTTTTTTTATGACATATTCCCGTTCTCTTACAAAACCGAAGAAATCTTTATAATAGTAGTCTTCTAGTAAGGTGAAATTTTGTAAGTTTACGAAGTTATCCTCTAAAGCTTCGGTTAAATAATTTTTGAACATCTCTTCAACATTCGTTTGACTAAATAATCTGTCTATTTCCTTCTCAATAATCTTTATTTCTTTTTCTTTGAATTCGTAGCAATAATTTATGAACTTATCTTTTTGAACTGAACTAACACTATACCTGTTAATCCCGCCCTTTTCACGGATATCGAAGTCTGCTTTTCCGCTGCTACTTTCATTAATTGATAATCCAGTTAATTCAATTACCACAACTTCTTTTTTAAAATCGGAAAAATATACATGCAATTTATCATCTACTAAGAAAAGATAATACTTGCTATTATATGGGTATCCGCCCCCATATGTAACTCCTAAATCAAGATACATGAACTTAGCTTCTTGTTTTAAGCTTTCTAATTTATTTTTAATATACTCTTGCTCTTGCTTTTTTTGAAGTTTTCTGTAGTTCTTTTTATATTGCTTAATCTCTTCCATTTGTTCAAAACTTAATACATTTTCGGTATCTTGAAAAGAAGTATGCGCAATCTTATAGTCGGTTCTTAAATTTCTTTTAATAACTCTCGTTTCAAATAAATCAATTATTAAAGCCCTTGATAAACTTGAATAGTATACATGTACCTTATCATCAATCAGTAGAAGGTAAGATTTTTTTTCATAATTTTGGCCATCTAAAATAAAGCCGATATCAAGATACATAAACTTGGCTTCTTGCTTTAATTTTTCTTTAGTCATTTTAAAATTTTCTGTCTTATCTAGATTTTCCATTCTAAAACCCCTTTTAAAATAAGAATTTCTATATGTTACATAAATAAAGTGGTAGCTCTATTTGGCGAATAATCCTATTATAACAGGAAAGGAAGTTAGCTCTAGGTTGTGACTTATCGTGATTGAGATAATGAGATATAGTGGTGTTACATCGGTGTTTTTTTGAGAGCTTATGATACATTTCACCGTGGTTATTTAAGAGGCAAAACATTAAGGCATTGGAATACGTTAATCCAATGCCTTTTATAATAAATACATATTTATATCCTAAAAAATCATTGGTTAGTTAAATATACTGTGATGGAGTCGAAAAAAAGATTAGTTTTCCCTTATTGTTAAAAAGAATAACTGAAATATGAATGAATCAAAGAATTTTGAATATGATTGTATTAGTTCCAAATTGCATAGTTAATAAAAACGCTAACTCAATTCTATATCCTGAAGGTTCTTCCCAGCCCCCATAGATTTCCTTTGCCGCTTCTTGCTTGTCAAATGCTAACCGAAAACCATTTTGTTTCACTTCTGCTGACTCTCGTTATCTTAACCCAAGAACAGGCTAAAAATCTAATGCTTTTTTCATAGCCTTAACTACAATACCGACCATATCCAATTTTACCTTCATTGATTCACTCCTTTGATTCGTTTATTTTACATGCTTAGTCCTAATTGGCAATTTTCTTGAAGATTGATTTTATTGGGTTTAAGAATATGATAGCCTATTTTCATCTCTTAAATTGTAAAAAACGGACACATTTACTTAATACCTGAGTTTCTATTAAAAACTCGGTTAGGTGACATACCATAATAGCGTTTAAAACTTTTGATAAAGTGAGATTGATCATAGTACCCGTATTTTGCAGCAATATCAATGAAACTAGACTGAGTACTATAATATAGTTCTCGTAGCAGACTCTGAAATCTGATGATGTCTAAAAGTTCCTTTGGACTGACTCCCAATTCTTTTTGAAACGTTCTCCTTATATTCCTTTCACTGTAGCTAAGTTTTTCTGCCAAGGATCGAATTAAAAGCATTCCCTGATTGTCATACATGTAGCGCATACCTGTTTGTAACAAACAGTCAGTTTGTAATTCATTTAAAAGTAGAAACTCTTTTAGTTTTAATTCAACCCTTTCGATCCTGTCTGAAATTCCAGTTGCTGCTGCTATTTCTTCCATCAAGGAAATTGCAGCATTCCCCCATATATCTTCAAGAAACACACGATGTCCAATAAACTCGGAAACGGGATATTTGAAAAATTGCCGTACGGTATCTGAAAAAAGCGAATTCCAAGTAAGGAGTGATTTTGAGAAAGATTGATAACTTCAAATTTGGTCATCAATCCGACAACAAAGGCTCCTTTGGATAAAGAGGGCGATCTCAGGTCAAATATAATATCCGCGCAACCATCCAGTATGATACGATGTAATTTATTTGTATTTGACTTATGGAAGTCAAGGGTCCAATAACAAGCAACATAAGATTTCAGACTCTTACTTGGTAAATATTCTTGATACCGATAATCTGACTGTAATTCTTATTGTAATTTGGGTGGTTGCAAAGGAAGATAAACTTGCATTTTATTTCCCACTTCCTTTAGATTTATAAATTAAAATATTAGTTTCCCGATATATCAAACTTAAATAGGGTTTCGTTACATCGTTGCGAGTATATTTACCTTTAGTAGCAAGTTGATTTAATCACGTTGGTAGCTGTGGGGAGGTAAGCTTCATAATATCAAAATTTACTTTGTTAATTCTTCTTAAATTTCTTCTTGCAGAAAAAATTTCTTTCCGTCATAATGGCAGACTTTCATGGTTCCCTTAATATAATTGACATCCTCTTTATCAAACAGCCAAATTTTTACCCTTTAGACCCTTTAAGTTCCTTCTAGTACTTCTATACAGAATACCTGAATAACCTTCATTAATCAGATATGTTGCTAAAAGATGGAATGGTCTATATGCATTAAATTCAGTGTCTTCAGACTCATAAACAGGCAGAAATACTGCCTCATCAATGCTTTTCATTAGTAGTTTCCCCAAGTATATCTCTGTTTCTTTTTGAATAATTGCTTTAACCTCTTTGCTATCGTTACCCATGTTTTTTAGTATATCCTTATAAAGGTTGGAGCTCTGGCCTAATTTGGATGTGATTTTAGGATTAGAGAGTATTTCATTAACCTTCTGCTGGGCAAGTTTATTTAAAACTTGCTCTTGTTCACTTTCTATATCGGAATAATCAATATCCTCATAGCAAAAATTAATTATTTTTGCCTCCCTATTTACTGGTGAGAATTTGCAGACTGTTACATCCTCACCTTCTTTTATTCGTAGTTCTTCAGGTCTTCTCTATAGTGTTAATAGCTTCATCATAAAATTGAATGTCTTTCCATACCCCAAATACATAAAGGAAAATCCCTCTGGGTTCCACCTGTTCTTACTCTTTGCTTTTATAGGTATCATTCTTTCATAATCATTGAAGTGTCTACCTTTTTGTGCTCTGTATAAATTATTAAGTTCACCCAATTTTTCAATAAAATTGAGGAGAATTTAGTTAAACAATTCATATGCAAATCATCAAACACATCAATAAATGACTTAACACTGCTTTCGCTGTCATCATTCCAATGTTTAAATATCTGATTTTCGAGATCTTTTCGATATGCTTTATCAAAAAATACTAAAATATCTCCACAAACAAACTGACATTTTTTAAAGTGGATAAATATATTTCGAACATATTGTTAATGAAGTGTGTATAGTACTTTGCTAGGCCTTTTGGATGACTTGAAAGGTAATCAGCTGAAAGTATTTTATAAAAAGTCTTTATTTAAAGCGAAAAATGTTCAAAAGTGGCGAGTTTGCTGTGGCTGTTGAGTTGTTGTTTGTGCATTATTATGATCCGCGGTATGAGTATTCTGTTGGTTATGCGGGGAACCAACAGATATTCATTAAAGCAGTGAGTGTTGATGAAGTTATTGAGAAGATAAAACGAGGGATTGAGTAATTGGAAGCGCGGGGGTCCTGCGCTTCCACTCCTTGTTTGGTATTAGAATTAAATATTAGAGGCTTTTTTTAATAAGGAGCAAGTGTTGGTGCTTTTTTCCTCACCATTTCCTTCTTTTACTTCACCCCTATTTGTGATACCGTTCACCGTAATGTGGTTAAACGAGGTTATCTATCATCTTCTGCAACAAGTTCCACTAAGCGACGATTTAAGTTAGTAAGGATATTTTGCTTAGAATAGTGATACAACTGATTTATCATTTCTTAAGCACTTACAAATTTAGAACCCCATCTAACGATTGTGCAGTTAACTGAAATAGCCCTTGACATATTCTATACTCATAATTTATCTCTAAAAATTACAAAGGAGTCTAAAATCTTTCTTTGAACCAAAGAAATGCACTATACCCAATAAGATTTTTGGGCAAGTATTCTATAGCAGTATTCGAATCAATATCACCAATTTTATATTGATTATAGAGCTTAAATAATTTCTGATAAGGTTCACATACTTGATTATATAAACGATTAATCATTTTATCATGTTCTACATTTATAAAAGTTGAAATATCAAAACTCTCCTTTTCTAAATATAATTCATTAATTACTTGAGGGTTGTTTTTCTCAACTATTATTTTAACTTTTTCAAAGTGCTTCGAATATAAATGTAGTGAATCAGTAAAATGCCTTTGATGACCAACTTTACAATTAATTTGTTCTGCAATATAGCTTTGTAATAAATAGAAAACTAATACATTATAAGGTACACCTAAATACACATCATTTGATCTATTAATAACAGTCATATCTAATTGACTATCTCGTATTTTTAACATTATCGATACGTTACAAGGAATATCTTTTGAATCATAACCTAAATCCCTACTACTCCACATTGTTAAAACTACTCTTCTTGTAGATTTATCTTTCTTTAAGACTGATATAGCTTTTCGAATTTGGTCTTGACCGTTAAGAGTCCTTAATCGATAGCCATAAGCCCCGTAAAGTGTTTGTCCATCATCAGAAAATTGATTATAATTCTTAATAAAGTAATTTAAAGGTTCTAACTCATTTGAACCACTGATTAACCAAGAATACTCCGTTAAAGCAAAGAAAGGATTAAATCCTCTACCATCTAACAAAGGCATTCTAAAGATATCCTTATTGGTAATCTCAAAGTAGGCAGGTCCTAAATCTCGGACATCTCCATTCCTAGAATTAGTAATAGATATGGTGCTGTTTAATGATTCTTTTAATAGGTTGTAATAAACTTCACTAAAATTATTACCTAGTACAGTGAGCAAAGGTATCTCCCCAATATAAAGACTTTTATAATTTTACAGCTACACTTAATACAAAATCAGAATACTTATCCCAATAGCCTATCCCTTCGTTATTCATAAAGGAAAACTTAAACTGTTTTTCTTCAAATAAAATAGTGTGTATCCTTATATCAAATACTGATTCTACATTGTAACCATAAGAAGATAAACACTTATAACAAGCTTCTTTAGAACTCCAAGCAATAGTTAACAATGTATGTATATCTTCATATGAAGTTTCCCTTAGCCACAATTCCTTTTCACGTTCACACAAAAAAAAGTTGGGGAATTTATGGTGCCTAATTTTAATTTTTTCTATGTCGCAGCCTATAGAATTAAATTTCGAGCTAGAACAAGAAAACCCTATACCTCTACAATGTGCGATAGAAAATCTTATATTATTATCATAATTAAATAGATAAGGTGAACCATTTCTCCTATTTTTAATATTTAATAATTTTATATCTTCATTGTCTAAACCTAGGCACCTTATAATTGAATATTTTGCAGTAATTCTACCAGCCACCCAATTACAACCGTTTCTTAAGAACCTCTTATTACTTTCCCATAAGTCTAGCTCGTCTTTATGCAAACAATTTAAGTCTTCAGTAGTATATCCCTTAATAAATGCGTGTACTTTTTTATTTAGGAGCTTAGAGCTACTTTTATTTATTAGAACATCAAGCATCAAAATTAAGCTCCACCTGTTTCTGATTAGTACATATGTCAATCATTTCGGTAAAATTCGCCTTCGGACTTATAGAGCCTAAGTCAGCGTGAGTTGCGATACATGTTAGTTTTCCAACCTTATAACCAGCCTCTTTAGCAATAAATTCTAATAATCTACCCAATCCAAGGTAATTACCATAAGCTTTTTGAACAAAGTATTGGTTTCTGTAGATAGCAGTTAAATCTACAAACTCTTTTCTAACTTTTACACTTATAAAACTCATACAAGGAAAACCCATCTGGTTATTAAGGTCTAGAATTGGATCATATATAGACATTTCGTACATAACCCTTATACCTCTACCATTTTCTTTTTCTCTATTTAGTTTGAAGATAGTATTTTCAACTTGATTAAAACATTTATCTGTTCCATAACCCCATTGAACTAATCTTCCAAAGTAAGTTCCTTTATTATTTTCTGGAACTTTCCTTAACGTTGGATATACTTTAATAAACCTTTCATATAAGTTATCTCTATTTTCGCTTTTAGACCAAATTCCATAGGGGAAAATTGTATTTGAAACAGTTTCAATACTTTGATCCCCCATACCCAATAGGACACTATTAAACTGCCTTCTCGTCTCTAAGTCATCTTTTGTAGGATCTTCAATCTCAACTATTAGATTATAATCTTCTCTACCATTCTGTAGTAAATGATTAATTGATTTTTTCCATGCATCAGTGATATTATCACCCTTAATAACTTTATTCATAGTTATGCCCCCTTAGGAATAGTCCAGGTTCCAACACTATATTTTGCAAAATATTCATAGGAAACATATGCGTAACCATTATCTCCCCAATCTGTACTCCAACTATTTCTAATAATAAAACATTTTTTTCCGTCATTTCGTTCTCCATAACCTACAATAACAATTGCATGATAACCTTCAACAGATTCAATGGAAGGGACATCTATAAAATCATTACCAGGAGATAACCAAAATGTTGGTTGTACTACAACACCAGCGATTACAGACCGTTCTTCACTAAGTTGGGTTTCTATGTCACTTATAATCTGGCTAACTGTACTATATGATGTTATTTTTCTGGTTTCAGCTTCAGTAAATATTCCTTTTGGAATATCTTTTAGTAATAACGGAAATTTCAAAGTTTCTCTGTAGGGTAATAAATCATTTGTTGTATGACCATAAAGACAAATTGATTTTAATGCTGTAATTATACTAACTCCTTTATCATCGTAAGTTCCTTGGAGTGACTTTGCACAGCTAAATAGGAACTCTTCTGACAATCGCTCATCTAAGTTTCTGTGATGCTCGTGACTAGAAGTAACTGCAAATGCAGTACATGTTCCTCTTCGACCTTGATCTCTTACTTCTGGTAAACTATACCTTAAATCGACTGTAAATTTGTATTTTTGACTCATAATCTGAAATAAACCCCTTTAAGCAACCAAATTATTTATGTGAATGCCATGTCTCTTCTTCTGAACTGAAATATTTAAATTGAACATATTTATCGAATCAGATAAAGGTCGCCAAGGTCGATTATTATATAAATTCAATTTTATATCCTGAATTTCCTCAATTTTCAATATAATATTTCTAATACCGGATCCACCAAACAAACTACTATCTTCATGAAACGAATTCCAAAAAGTAGTTACACCCTCGATATCCGGAGAGATTATCCACTTATATCCAGTCGTTGGATTCTCCTCCAACAATATTCTTACTTCGTCACCAACATTTGGATAAATTGTACTGTTTTTCTCTTCCTCCGATAAAATCCAAATATTATTCCAACTTGAAGAAAGTTTATCAATTCCATACTCTTTTTTAATTTCTATTGGTTCTACGTCTAATTCAGCATATTTTTTCGTTGTTTTAATAATGTTTAAAGTAAATAGTCTATTTAATGTAGCCTGGTAACTAGTCCCCATTCGTAAAGAAAGGTCATAAACAGTTCTAGGATTAATTAATTCACTATCCCTTATACCTATGTTTTTATGGATACTCATTACTAGTCTTCTAGGCATTAGTAAACAAGAAGCAAATTCTTCTGCGATTCTCTCTTTATCTTCTCTTTTATAACTTTCATAAAATAGCTCTTCTGAGGTATCAAAACTTGCTGAATCTCCCCTTATAAAATGACAAAATTCATGTGCTGCTGTATACCTTTGTCGAGTTAATGGTAGGTTCTCATTTATCAAAATTCCTGCCCGTCTCTCTTCTGTCTCAGGTATATATGCACCAGCTAAATTCTCTAGTCTCTGAAAATTTAAAACTACATTATAATTATCAATTATCTTGAATATGTCTACTGGTTCTGTCAGAGATACTTTGCATTTTGCTAAAACTCTCGAAGCCTCTGCGAAGGCTGTTTTAATTATTTCTGTTCTAGATAAACTCATTGTTACACCCCTATTTCATGTTTGAAAGTATGTATGAAAACCTCATAACATGTTCACGATCATTATCTGATAAATCAGAAGTTGCTCGGGCCATAACTTCAACATCAGATTTAAAACTATAATCGCTATCTAAAAAATAATAAATGGAGTGCTTATATAACTTTGATAACTTCTCTAAATCCTCTGTTTTTGGTTTCAACTGACCATTTTCGATTTTTGTCAAGTATTCTAAGGGAAGATTTATGATTTCTGCAACAGATTCTAAAGTTAACCCAACGTAATCACGTGCATTAGTTAATCTTTTATTTATATTCATTTTTCCCCTCCAAGATCTCATCTATTAGTGTACAAAAGTCTCTGAAAGAAGATTTAACACGTTTATGCACTTCTTTTACTGGTATATTAATGCTCATATCTTCTTCTAACATACCGATTATTTCCAAAAAAAAGATTGACTCTACATCTGTATCACCAAAATCATGAATTTCATTAATAATTCTTTCCGCACTATCACCACAAATATCTTCAAGATAGTTTGCGATTTTCTCAACTAATTCTTCTTGCATTTGTATCATCCTTTATTTTCTACTTAATTTGAGAGTCAATTATCTGTATGATATCTTTATGTAATGATTGAACATCCTTTGTGCCATCAACAATCTTGACCCTATTTGGGTCTTTCTCAGCAGTGTATAAAAAGCCGTCACGAACTCTACTTTGAAAATCTACTTTTTCCAAATCGAATTTGTCCATGGTTTTATTATCCCTTAATGCAATTCTTTTCTCAGCAATTTCTGGCTCTATATCTATCAAAATAGTTATATCTGGTTTTTTGTTATCAGTCGCAAGATTTGTTAAAGTACTAATCATATTGATATCAAGACCTCTTCCAAATCCTTGGTAGGCTATAGAACCATCTATACCTCTGTCACTAATGGTAATTATTCCTTCTTTAATATTAGGCTCTACAATCTTCTTAAATGTCTCATGTCTATCAGCTTCAAATAAAAATAACTCAGATAAACTTTCTGGTTTAACATCTAAATTAATTACGAGGATATTTCTTAGTAAACCACCTATTACAGTTCCACCTGGTTCTTTTGTTAATACTACATTCATTGACTGTTTTTTAAAGTATTCATACAAAAAATCCGCTTGAGTCGACTTTCCAGATCCACCAATTCCCTCAAAAGTAATCCATAGTCCCATCATTGTCATCTCTCCATTTATAATGATAAATTAATTATACAGTTTTAAAGTATATATAAATACCTAAAGACTATAAAAAATGTCTATTTTTTACAAGACTTGAAAGTAGTTCTTTTGGATTATAATATTATTATAAATAAAACTAGGAGAAATTTGAATATTACCATCACTTAGATCCAGCCTTGCCATCTTTTTGAGCCACTCAAATAGGTTATTTTAAAAATGGTATTTACACCTAACCTTAAGGAATGTGCCTATCTTGGCCTCTTGACAAGGAGCCTCCATGGTAATAATTTTACGAAATAAATGGCAGCTGAAAGCTTACCTGGCAAGGTAGCCTATCATTACCACCTCTCCTTGTAAAAACCGTTTTCCGAATCTTTATAGTAGGTCCATAGTAATGGTACTCTCCATGGCAAAGGTGGTTCGAAATGATGCCCTAATTGGATCAATTTCATGGCACAGGTGGTTCATTTCAATGGCAATATTCAAAATTGTATATTGCCATGAAATAGGGACACTTAGGACATAAAGAGGCGCACTATATATTCGCATTTATAGTATAAAATAGAAGAGATTATTACTAGTGAAAAGTCGTGCACTTTATTTGGAGAGACGAGCATGATAGCCTATATGGCTAAGCCAGCCCTTTATATATTGGCTTCCATTGGCTGTTTATCGTGCTCGTAGAGGCTCCAAGTAAAGTGACAATATGGCAAGTGTTGGAGTATTTGTTCATTTCTAAACAAATAGAAATTGATACTGAACAAAAAGAGATACTTGATCGATTACATAAAAAAAGGTAGATTTATCAGATGAAGTTTTTGTTATCGATGTAGATAACTATATTGGGAGCAGTACAAAAAATGAAATTAATTATGCGATTTCAAATAAGGACTAAAGTTAATTATTTTTCTGATACTAATAATCCCTACTATGAAATTATAAGAAAAAGCTAAGCCGAAGGTAATATTCCTATGACAGCTTAGTTTTGTTCAAAAAGGGTTCTGGGATTTTATCAGCTTTCACATAAAGAGGGTGCCTTGGATATCCATCTCGTGTTAACTCCAATGTATATATAGGAGTACTAATATCTTTTAACAATTCTAAAACTTCTTTATCTCTATCTAATAAACTCCCTTTAGTCCCCCAAGCAAGTACTACTTTATCAGATCTTTTCAAAGCTTCTCTAATATATTCATTATTTTTTTCACCTATAGGATCATACGCTGAAATTAATAACTTAGGATCTGTAGACCTATAGGCGAAAAGATTTACTACTTCAAGTGATCCATAACCCCATCCCATAGCAAATTTTATACATCTGCGAAGTGTAGGGTCATCTTCTTGGTCATCTGCTGTACTAGGGTTTAACATAACAAAAGTAATCCTTGGAAGGTTATCATTCCATATTCTCCACAAAGAGTACCTATATTCTTTCTTTTCATCAATTATAGCACCACTAAAATTCTTATTTAATTCATCATGGAATGTTAATTGCATCTTTATCACCTATTATAATTATAAAAAATTAAATATATTTCATAGTCTTATTTTTATTTTACTAATGGATAAGTAACTTAACAAGTAAATAAGGGAATTAATTTGAATATTTCGCCCAACAATCATTGGCAATATAGAATTATTATAATAGGTACAGTAAATTTGGAATTACGCCCTAAAAATACATGACTATATGAGAAACAATGATTGGTGCTGTTTGCTGATTTCATAACTTCTCTTGGATGAACAATACTCACATTTAAGCTTCCAATGTGACAATATTTATTGAAACAGGTTGGTTCTTTGTATCAAGTGAAGCCACAACAAAAATTCTCACGGTCTTTGTCTGCTATAAACAACCTCATTAATTGATAGCAATCTTCTGGTGACCTTACTGACCTTTCTTTGTAAAGTAAACTAGATTCCTTTACTAATTTAATTGAAACAAGATTGATTCGTTTAGTTGATGATCTTTTTCAAATCAGACATACTCCATTTAAAATTTTCAGAAAACAAAAAAGTCCTAATTTCAATATTGATACTAGGACTTTAGCTTACTCCATTAGATAATTATCCTTGATACAACTACACACCTTTATTTTTATAATGAGAGTTTATTGAATTAATTAAGTCAGATACTTCATACTTTTCCCAGTTCAATCAGAAACCAACCTTCTTCCTGGGTATAAACAGTCCCATTTAGAGAGCTTTTGAATTATAGCGTCCAATACCTGGGTCATGATTCCCAAACCCTTTAATTAAATTATTCCACAAAGGAATGTGCTTTCTAATGAGGTAGGATTCTATTCCCAGAATAAAATGAGCACTGGTTTCATTATCTACAGAGAAATATTTTTATTTAAAATCCTCTGCATTTAGATATTCAACAGCCCTAATTGACATTTTGTGCTACAACAATCTAGATTTCAATGACACCTTCGCTAAAGTCACACCCCATAGCCGTCCCTAAAGCAATAGCTTTACCTACGTATATAGGTTCTTCCACTGACTTTTTATAAATAGTTGAGTCACCAACACAGATTCAAACTATGTCTTTCTCTTCTAAATTTAATCATAAAAAAGAAATGTCTTCAAAAGTATATAAATGGAAGGAAAAATCAAAACCTCAGTTACTTATGATACGGTTCCCCCCGATTAATCCGAAACGCCCGATAAACCTGCTCCACCAACACCAACCGCATCAGTTGGTGCGGAAACGTCATCTTAGAAAACGACAAAGCAAAGTCACTACGATCCGTCACTTCCTTGCTCAACCCCAGTGATCCACCAATCACTAATGCAATTTTACTCTTCCCATGTGTTGCAAGGTTGTCCATCTTTCGAGCTAATCCTTCAGAGGTCAACATTTCCCCCATTATTTCCAGGGAAATAATGTAGGTATCTGTCGAGATTTTGGAGAGGATTCGTTCTCCTTCTTTTCGCTTTACTTCTTCCGCTTCGGCATCACTCATGTTTTCTGGCGCCTTTTCATCCGGCACTTCAATAATATCGATATTGGCATAAGCTCCTAGTCGCTTTACATACTCTTGGATGCCTTGCTTTAAATATTTCTCTTTCAGTTTTCCTACGGCTACAATACTTATCTTCATCTATCTTCCCTCGCATCACATTCTATTTCCTCTAGTTTACCAAACACTTTGGAACTTCCCTAATACAAGTGTATAATGCAAGTGAGCTCATACATAGAAGGAGTGAAACGATATGAAAGAACTAGTGTTTATCGAAACTGGTATGGGAACTGATGTGCATGGCCAGAACGTAACAAAGGCTGCGGTTCGTGCGGTGCATAATGCCATCCACTTCAACTCCATGCCTGGAATAAAAAAGATCTTGCCAGATCAGGACCTTAACAACATGCACGTGAATGTGAAGCTTGCGATTCCAACTGATAAGGAGTCCTTGGACGAAGAAGCCATTCGCAAGGAAATCCCTTATGGTACAGTGACCATTCAAGTACAGGATGGTGGCATGGCAACTTCTAGTGGAATTCTGTTAGAGGACAAAGAGGATAAGAACGATTTAATGTATATAGTGATTGCTTCGGTTGAAGTTGGTTATTAAGAAGTAAAGCGTGTGATCTTGGGTCACATGCTTATTTTTTATCCAATTCTTTTCCACTCTCTGTTAGAATGGATACTGGAAAAGAAAGGATGTCGTTATGGATTTTTGGTTTGATTTAGAGTTTTCTATTCCACATATCATTCTGTACTTACTTGAGTTTGCACTTATCGCATTTCTTTTTATGAGGATCTACAAAAAAAGAGAGTTTCCCACTAAACTTTGGGTTGCTATTCTTGCAACCATTATTGGTTTGATTGCCCTCTCGATTGACATTCCTGTTCGGGATGAAATCATCCACCTTTCCATTCTACCCTTAGGAGCTTGGGCTCTATATTTTCTATGGAAAAGGAGCAATAAATGGGAAACATATCGTAAATTTGCCTGGCTTGGCTTCCTAACTAGCTATATTTCTATTATGACGATACTCGGTGCGGAGATTTTTCATGATCTCATATATCCAAAAGATGATGTCTCTATATATCTGGCAAACATTGAAGAAGCGAGTGTTATCCGATTAATAGAGGATGTCCCTTTCGTTTCACTTAACGCTAGCAATCTTGAAAAGCAGCTATTCTCTTTTGAAGAAAAAGATGTTCAAAGTAGTAATTGGTATCACGAAACGGACAATGGAAAGCCAAAGCGTTTTCCCTATCAATTAATTGGTACAAACCCCCGATTTGGTAGCTACCTAGATTCTGTCATCTATATAGAAAAGGATGGCAAGGGTTTACTCATTCAGACCGAAGATCATCAATATTACTTTCGATCTGAACAGTCATTCCTAGAGGAAGGCGGGGATGAGAATGAAGCGTAAAAAAATAATCATCTCGATTATTAGTCTACTAATCTTATTGTTTGCTTTAGGTTACTTGTTTAGACCACCAAGTGATTTCCCCTCTGAAAAAGAACTACTCAATCAGATACCAGAGGCGAAGACGATTCAAGATATTCTATTTTTGGATGATAAACATGTATATGTTCCGTTTATAATGAATGATAACAGCTACGGAATGAGTATGTGGGTATGGAAGAATGGCTGGAGATTAGTAGCCGATGGAGATATTGGTGCACCGTATATCTGGCAAATATACCCTGATAACCCTGACTCTTATCGACTTCTTTACAATATCCACCCAGAGGACCAGGTAAGCTCCATAAACTTCTACTTACTTCGAAGAAGATATTATTCCGTCTCTTTTAACGATGTGCATACTTATACACCAGGCATCCAGAAACATTTTACGATGGAACTCTCAAAGAAAAGCTACGGCATGATTAAAATCCCTACTGACTGGAAGGAAATGATCATCGACTATATGAAAGTATCGAAAGAAGATGAACAACCTATTCTACCAAGTCTGGGAGGGCCATACATAGAATTTGCCTGGAATACGACCAACCAACATGGAGAGGAGATTCAACCCCACAAAACCTATGTAGGCGGATTCTCCATAACAGGAAGCTACATCATAAACTCACTGCGCTACATGAATCAAGAAGAAATAAACTTATACAACGAATAGTTCTAGCCAGTCCATCTCCCTCATAACTTGTACTAAGGGGGGATGTGACGTGAAAAGAACAATCACAAGTTCTAATCTTATTCATTATTTGGTCGCTTACGTGTTTATTGCTTCTGGGGTCTTTAAATTGATTAGTGAGGATCTTGGAGGAGTGTTTGTTAGTCTAGGTCTACCTTATCCATTAAATACGATGTTTTTCTTAGCCATTGTGGAGATTATTTGTGGGATTTGTATTCTGCTTAATCGTTATGTGAAGATTGCTGTTATCGCACTAATGGTCATAATCATTGCTGCTCTCATACTAACGAAAATTCCTGTTCTACATGCTGGGTTCTTCCACTTCTTGTTTGAAGCAAGACTCGATATTGTAATGCTTGGTCTCCTGTTTGTCTTATTCCGACAATATAAATAGGATTTAATTAAAGGGTTTTCATTGCTCATGTAGAATACGTACATGGGCATTTATTTTGGAAAAAGGGAGGCCATCACATGGTATATGTACCAGATGAAAATCGCTACAACTCTATGTCTTATAATCGTGTAGGACATTCTGGACTAAAGCTTCCCGCCATCTCCCTAGGGCTTTGGAATAACTTTGGTGGCGAGGATGTTTTTGAAAACCAACGCAGTATGCTACGTAAAGCTTTTGATTTAGGGATAACACATTTTGATTTAGCCAATAACTATGGCCCACCACCTGGATCTGCCGAAGAGAATTTTGGCCGTATCCTAGAAAAAGATTTTCGTTCGTATCGCGACGAGCTTGTCATCTCTACAAAAGCTGGCTTCACGATGTGGCCTGGACCATATGGAGACTGGGGCTCGAAAAAGTATTTAGTATCTAGCTTAGATCAAAGCTTACAACGAATGGGCTTAGACTATGTGGATATTTTCTATCACCACCGTCCAGATCCAGAGACACCGCTTGAAGAAACAATGGCTGCCCTTGATTTAATCGTTCGCCAAGGAAAAGCCCTCTATGTTGGAATTTCGAACTATGGAGTCGAAGATACCACGAAAGCTATTGAGATTTTGAAAAAACAAGGTACGCCTTTTATCATTCACCAAGCTGCTTACTCGATGTTAAATCGTTGGGTTGAAGATGGCTTAACGGACTTGTTAGCAAGAGAAGGCGCTGGTTGTATTGCATTTGTTCCACTAGCACAGGGTCTGTTAACCAATAAGTACTTAAATGGAATTCCTAACGATTCCCGCGCCGCCAAGGCTTATATTAACTCACTAAGCGAAAAAGACGTTTCTCCAGATGTTTTGGATAAAGTACAAAAGCTTAATGAACTAGCGAAAGAGCGTGGACAATCGTTAGCGCAAATGGCGTTAATGTGGGTGCTTCAAGAACAATCGGTTGTTTCTGCTTTAATTGGAGCTAGTAAAGTGAGTCAGATTGAAGAGAATGTAAAAGCGTTAGATCACGCTGGATTCAGTGAAGAAGAACTGGACAAAATCGAAGAGATATTAAAATAATTAAAACTCGAGCAATAGCTATTGCTCGAGTTTTTCCATTTTCTATTCAATACGAAATTCCCGAACCGAATAAATGAGCTTTTCACTCATACCCTTCATCTGTTGGGACGCTTCCGACACCTGCTCCATCGCTGCATGAGCTTCCTGGGATACTCCTGCTACATGCTCGGCGTGGTTGGCGTTCTCTTCGGTTACTGTTTCTACCTCTTGAATCGTTTCGCTGATTTGATTCGTTTGCTCTCCTACATCCTTCATATGCTGGCTCACTTGCTGCGATTGAGCCAATACCTCTTTTGTGGAATCTACAATTTGATAAAAGCTCGTATTGGCATGTTCAATCATCTTTCTACCTGTATCCGTTGAATCACTCGTCGTATTCATAACCTTCATCGTTTCTTTCGTACTCACTTGAATATCTTGGCTAATTCTTTGAATGTCACTTGTAGCTTCGGAGGACCTTGTCGCTAATTCACGGACCTCCTCCGCTACAACCGCAAATCCTTTCCCCGCTTCCCCAGCTCTTGCCGCTTCTATCGATGCATTCAGAGCTAATAGCTTCGTTTGATCCGAGATTTCTTTAATCATGCCGGTCATGCGGTTAATATCCATTGTTTTTTCCGATAGCCAACCCATTTTCTTTAAAACTTGTTTCATTTGATCATCGATCAGATTCATTTGCTCTAGCACTTCCTGCATTTCCTTTTGACCAGAAACTGCATAATGATTCGCGTCATTCGATTGCCTCGTTACCATTTCCATACTTCCCACTACTTGCTCGACATACGAGGAGATTTGCTGAATACCTGCTGTTACTTGTTCCATCGTCTGCTGTTGGTGTCTGGAAGACGTCGATACTTGATCTGCTGCTGCCGCTACTTCACTACTACCGAACTTCGTTTGCTCGGATTGGACGGACAGATTCTCGGATGTTTCCAATACGTTGTTGGCATGAAAATGGACTTGTTTGACGACTTCACGTACGTTTTCTGTCATCTGATTAAAGCTCGTATTTAAGGTGCCAATCTCGTCCTTGGCTTTGTACTGTAATGGTTCAATGGTTAAGTCGCCACTGGCTATGTTTTTAATTTTCTTTGCAAGTTGGCCTAACGGCTTTGTGATCATTCGAGAGGTTATGTACACGAGAATGGCCGTTAATACTACTGCTACTACACTAATGATTACAATCCACCATTGTCCAGATTCGGCTGTTCCTACAGATTCATTAGCCGCGCTTACCATGTCTTCATTACTAGCTTCTATTATGTTTAAAATGGATTTGTTTGCACTTTCAAAGTTTGGTGTTCCGATAAACGCCCTTTCTTTAGCGGCTGCAAAGTCCCCCGCATTGGCAAGCTCAACAATTTCTGTAATAGCGGTGTTATACTCACTCCACTTTGATGTGTAATTGCTATAGTTTTTTTCTAATTGTTCCTCGTTCGTTCTTTGAATAATCGTTTCCAACTCAGCAGCTGATTGAGTGATGCTTTCCTGAGCGGATTGAATATCTGTTTCTAGTTTTTTAAGAGTTACGGACATTGTGGTGTTCGTCATCTCATTAATATCTTTACTGATTTGGAGCATATCATTGTTGATGGATGTTGCATGAATAAGGGATGGAAGGTTTTCTTGTTTCATTGCTTGAGATTGGATCAAAGTATCATTCATTTTGACATATAAAACGCCCGCCATGACGACGAGGAGGAGCAAGATGATACTAAAACTCATGACTAAACGTTGTCTAATCGTAAGTCGGTTTACTTTAATGAGCGAGGTTATTTTGTTCCATAATGTAGCCGTCTTTTTCATGAGAACTCATCCTTTTGACCTATAAGATAGGTTAAGCATAATGAATTCACTCTCAATAAAAAAGAGATTCTACGATAACTTTACTAAGAATTAACAAAAGTACGATGCATAAACTCACAATCTATGATTAAACCCGGTAGAAAACGATGAAACAGAGAAACTAATCCCATGATTCCTGCTATATCCTTAGGACTGTACACACGTGCTAGTTGGTCACGATTGATGACTACAGGATACGGCATATCACGGTGTACAGCACGAACTGCCTTCTTCGATAATTGACTCTCTAATAAGGTGTAATTGGAACTTTTAACAAAGGGTTTTAAATAACTCCAAATCCGCTTTAAGAAATCCGGATAATGGGCGAGAGCACGAAAATCACTGGCAACGTCCATAGCCTGGTGTGCCTCGGCAATTTCAAATAATAGCTTTTTCATAGTAGGGTCTGCTTCGACTGGATGCAATAAGTCGATTCTTGGGAAGGCTGGATCAATTCCTGGCTCTAGAAAACCTAGTACTTCTCCCTTTCCTTTTACCGGACGATTACTTAATGCCTCCGTCCATGCTGAAGTGATGAGTAATAGTTTGGGATTTACATAACGAAAGATATCTAGAGTTCCTTGTAGCTGGTTCAAAACGTGTGGAGGGTATTGAGTTTGCCATGGAAGTAATGGAATGATGTTCGAGATGCCAGGATATTGTAGGTGGGAAGCTGTTTTGTCCATATTAAGGGTTAACATATTAGGCCGGACTTGCTCCCAGGCTATTTCTAAAAAGGTGGGATAGTGAGCCAATGCCCGAAAGACAAAGTTTACGACTGGAACTTGCAACACTTCTTTTATATCCTCATACAACTCTTTCGTCCTTCCAGTAGCTTCGGACTCGAGTACTTCTGGAATGATGTGTGTACGCATGATGAAGCCCTCCCTTCTCTTTTTGATACCTACATGTATATGGTGAAATCGTCCTATTCATGACTGTATTTTTCTATAAAAAATAGGCGATTAATTGTAGTTCCTATTCCACTCCACTTACATATCTTGATACTAACGACCGAAGGAGGGGAATTTTTTTGAACAGAATGGATTCAGCATATCGTACATCCCTATTGGATTGGTGTAACGATATTGAGAAAACGTGGACATCGGTTCGAAATCAGCTAGATCATGTGGATGATGCAGTGTTAACGGAATGGGAAGAAGACTTTTATGCCTTTAAACAGGAGGTGGAAGAAGATAACCGCTTCCTCCAGGATAAAGAGCTACAACGAAATGCCTCGCAAATCTATCAATCCTTAAATAGCTTCATTACAGGGAGTTCTCAACCTACTAAACATGATGATCATATGGGTTCCGCTGTACCAATTGGTGGACATACCTTGCCACCACTCCCTTATGCTTACGATGCACTAGAACCCGTCATTTCCGAGGAAATTATGAGACTGCATCATGATGTCCATCATCAAGGCTATGTCGATGGATTGAATAAAGCAGAGAAAAAGATGCAGGAAGCACGGAAAACGGGGAACTTTGATTTGATTAAGCATTGGGAAAGAGAGACCGCCTTTAACGGATCTGGTCATTATTTACACACAATCTTTTGGGACATTATGAGTCCAAATGGTGGAGGAAAGCCATCAGGTAGCCTTCATGCCGAAATCAAGCGTTCCTTTGGAAGCTTTGACGCGTTTAAAAAGCATTTTTCAGAGGCAGCCAAAAAGGTAGAAGCAGTCGGCTGGGCAATCCTAGTCTGGGCACCACGTGCTCATCGCCTAGAAATCTTAACAGCAGAAAAACACCAAAACCTCACCCAATGGGATACGATTCCTTTGCTTGTTTTAGACGTATGGGAACACGCCTATTACCTGCAATACAAAACGAAACGCGGAGACTACGTAGATAATTGGTGGAAGGTCGTGAACTGGCCAGCTGTGGAAAAGCGGTTTGAAGAAGCTAGAAAATTGAAGTGGCAACCGTTTTAAGTAAAGGGTAATATCAAGGATTACTGTTACTTTTAAAAATAGATAAGACTGCGACAACTATTCTAAAGACGAACGGTAACTGGTAACTTATAGGGTAAGTTATCAGAGTGTAAATTTAAAGTCGCGATTCGGCGGAATGCTTCGCTTTCGACGGGCATGGCCCTGCCTCGGAAGAAGACCACTTTCTTGAAAAGGGAAAGCACTGCGTGCAAGGTAGTGTCGCTGAGATTTTTATTGGCGGGGTCTGGCGTCTTTTTGGCAAGTTTTTCTTTTTATTAGCGACTCAGCTGGATTTATTGGCGATTCTCTCTTTTTATTGGCGCTGAGATTTTTATTCTCGTCCGTCTTATCATAGTTACTCACTATAACCATTCAAAAAGAGACTCAAGTAATATCACTTAAGTCTCTTTCTTTTATCTAGTTTATGGATGAGAAACCAGACACTCCAACTGCCCCGAAAAATGATACTCCTTCACACCATTCGGTACAATAAAATGATCTCCCTTTTGCACCTCATGCACATTTCCATCAACAGTCAACCAACCTTGTCCATCCACAACACTGACTTGTAAAAAGTCGTGCTCCATATCCATTTCCGCTTCCCCGTCTAAATCCCAATGATAAACCGTAAAATATTGTTCTTTAACTACTCGTTTCGAGGTCAATCCACCATAGTAGCTGACCTCTTGGTCCACCTCTACCGGTTGATGTGGAACCGTCGATACCGCAATAGCCGAATCTAGATGAAGCTCCCTTGTATTTCCTTGATCATCCGTTCGGTCATAGTCATACACACGGTACGTAATATCCGAGCTTTGTTGGGTTTCTAAAATAACGATGCCTTTGCCGATAGCATGTATTGTACCACTTGGAACATAGACAAAGTCCCCCGCTTGGACAGGTACTTTTCTTAATAGCTTATCCCACTCTCCAGCATCAACCATTTGTTGAAACTCTTCCTTCGTGGAGGCATGATGACCAAAAATAATCTCTGCCCCTTCCTCCGCTTGAAGCACATACCAGCATTCTGTTTTTCCGTATGGCTGATTTTCGACCTCTCTAGCATATTCATCATTTGGATGAACCTGTACGGAGAGATCATCCGCTGCATCCAAAATTTTAATAAGCAGTGGGTACTCGCCAGAATGACCTTTTGCTTTTCCGAAAAGCTCGCCATGATTCTCCCAAGCCTCTATTAAGCTCTTTCCTTTTAACTCACCATTTACAATTTCACTAGGTCCGTTTGGATGGGCCGAAATCACCCAAGCTTCCCCTGTATGCTTATAAGGAATGTCATAGCCAAATTCAGTATTCAGCTTTTGACCTCCCCAAATTCTTTCTTGAAAGACAGGCTTTAAAAAAATAGGTTCTTTATACATGATGTTCCTCCTTATTCATTAAAGCAAAGGGCTGCTGCCCCTATGACTCCAGCGTTTTGGTCTAGCTGTGCTTGTACAATTTCTGTTTTTCGTCCGTCTGGGTTTAACGCATATTGACGAACATAATCTTTTACAGCATTAAACAGCGGGGCTCCTACTTTAGATACACCACCGCCGATTACAATTTTTTCAGGGTCCAACGTGTTAATCACAGACACACATGCTACCCCAATAATGCGGAAAACATCTTCTATATATGGCTTTATTTTATTATCACCATTATGGTAACGTTCAAATACTTGTTGTGTCGCGAGCTCCTCGCCTGCTAGCTCAGATCCTCTTCTAGCAATGCCTGTACCGGATGCGATATACTCCAAACAGCCATATTGACCACAAGGACATTGTCCATAGGATGGATCAATAACCGTATGTCCGATATCTCCTGCATTCCCTCGAGAACCACCTAAAAGCTTTCCTTCTGCAAAAAAACCTGCTCCAATTCCAGTACTAATCGTGATATAAGCAAAATCTTCATTTTCTTTTGCCGCACCTAACCATTTTTCTGCCATCGCAGCTGCGTTTGCATCATTTTCTAAGGTGACAGGTAGATTAAAATAGCTTTTTACTTGTTCCACAATCGGGACATTTCGCCAGTTTTCCAAATTCGGTGGATACGTAATAATGCCATTCTTACTATCTAAAGGTCCTGGAGAACCAATCCCGATTCCTTTGACGACTTTCTTTTCAATTCCCGATTTATTCATAAGCTCTTCTGCTGTCTTATTAATCCGCTCAATCATTACCGGAGGATCAACCGTTTTATCCGTAGGAATTACTTCTTCTATTAACACCTTTCCTGTTTCATCCACAACGGCGATGGCAACCTTTGTTCCACCGATATCTACACCTATTGCATACATAGTTCCACCTCTTTATTTTTCTCGATTCATTATTTGTTCTGGATGTTCAAAAACTTGTTGGATAATGACAGCCGTTCCCCCTATTAGCGGACCGTTTATTCCAAAAACAGACTCTGAAATATCTGGTACGCCATTCTCGCGGGTAAAGCAACGCTCTGTCACGATTTCTCTGATCTTGCTCGCCATTGGTGGATAACCGTCTACTAACGCACCACCTAAAATGACCTCTGCTGGATTCAAAAGATTAACTGCATTGGTTATGCCAGTAGCTAAATAGGACGATATATCATCCATTTCTTCTTGAATCTCTTTATCTCCATTTCTGGAGGCTTGTAATAGATCAGCCATCGATTTGGGATTATATTTTCTTTCCAAAGCTAAGCCAGACGCGACCATCTCCAAACAACCGACATTTCCACATCGGCAAACAGGACCATGAATATCAACCGTCGCATGGCCAAGCTCTCCAGCTCCATTCAAAAATCCTCGATATATCGTGCCATTAAATAGAATACCACCGCCAGTACCTCGGTCCGCAAACACATACAGCATGTTTGGCTTTCGATCCGCAAACCAGTACTCCCCTAAAGCTGCTGCATCCGCATCCTTTTCTAATCGTGTCATCAGTCCGTACTTTTCTTGTAGAAGATCGCGAATTGCAACCCCATCTAGACCTGTTAAGTTTGGCGGAGATAAAATCATTCCTTTTTCCGCATTTAAAGGACCCGGACTGGATACACCGATTCCGATTACTTCTGCTTTCCTTTGTTCGGCATACTCCAAAACAAGATCAATGAGGCCATATATAGTAGGGAGTTCTACCTTGCACGTTCCATTTTCATTTTTTTCATGTTCTGTGGAGACTTTGTGGATAACCTCTCCATAAAGATTAACGAGGGCAACGGTCGTAGAAGCAACAGCAATATCCACAGAAATTGCGTAATATTTTTTAGCACTTAGCTCGTATAAAATCGGTTTTCTACCACCACTAGACCTACCATATCCAGCTTCTACAATCCATTCCGCTTCCATTAACTCCTGAATGATATTAGAAACGGTGGCAAATGTCAGATTCGTTATCGGCACTATTTCTGCCTTGGAGATGGGTTTATGACGTTGAATGGCATGAAGAACGGTAGAACGATTTAATTGCTTCATGCTATCCGCATTTGCCCCAATTTTTTGCCTCATTTTGGCTTGCCTCCCCACTTCTTAAAACGGTTTGAATAAGTTCAGTGTATCGTTGTAATCTAATTAATTCAATATCTATTGGGAAATTATTGATTTTTTACACAGTTATGCACACCTTTGTACACAAATCGGTGGAAAAACAGCGTTTTATACACATGTAAACAAGTTATGCACAAACTTATCCACATAATCACAATTTTTATTCTTTATTTAGTAGAAGAGCATATGTTCGACACCATATATGGTCAGTTATCCTCATATTCATCCACAGACTGTGCATAAAATGCTCAGTTACCCACACATTTTTAACTTAAAAAAGACTTGTGAAGAATAGTTCTCCACAAGTCCTCTGTATTCCTTTAATAATCTTGTGATCCTAACGTAACGGTTGTTTCTTGCTTCTCTCCATTGCGATAGAACGTTACTTTCATCTGTTGCCCAGGCTCTTTTTCTTGATAAAGATGTTTTCTCAATCCGATGATATCTTCAATCGGTTCCCCGTCCAGGTGAGTAATAACATCTAATTCCTCAAGTCCGGCTTGATCAGCTGGTGACATAGGTTCTATACTTCTTAAATATATGCCACCTTCTACACCTTCCGGAAGGCGAAGCTCTTGCTGCCACTCCGCTTGAGCCAGTTCATTTAAGGAATAAGCTTCTACACCTAAATAAGCCCTCGTCACCTTTCCTTCACTTTCTAGCTGTTGGATAATCGGTAATGCATCGTCAATAGGGATAGCAAAGCCAATCCCCTCTACAGAAGACTGAGCAATTTTCATCGAGTTAATGCCGATTAGCTTTCCTTGCAGGTTGATTAGTGCACCACCACTATTCCCTGGGTTAATGGCGGCATCTGTTTGGATAACCTCTGCTTGCCAATCCGCACGTCCATCCATATCAAAATCCTGCGGAATCGCCCGCTTCTTTCCACTTATAATGCCTTCCGTAACAGACCCAGCAAACATGAGTCCAAGAGGGTTCCCAATCGCTATAGCTGGTTCCCCAACCTTTACCGTTTCAGATTCCCCTAATTCAATAACCTTTTCCACCTCGGAGCCATCCATTTCAAGAACGGCTAAATCCGTGAATAGATCGCTACCGCGAATTTGTGCCTGGATGTGTGTATTATTGGAAAGGACCACTTCGACTTCATCCGCACCTTGAATCACGTGGTGATTGGTCACGACATATGCTTTGCCATTTTCCTTTTTATAGATCACGCCAGAGCCTGTGCCAGCTTCCGTCGCGTCGCCTTCCATCCAAAAACCTTCCTGTGACTGATAATTCACCACACCGACGACGGCAGGTGTCACCTCGCCAACGACTTGGGTAATTTGGGAAGAAACATCTACATTCACTTGCTGTAAGGGACCAGATGGGTTCGATTCTCCATCCCCCTGCATGATTTCATTACTTCCTGTATCTGTGTTATAAGGTAATAAGTTCGACTCGATTAAGGCTGGTAAAGCAAGCACAACAATTAAGGCTCCTACGACCGCTCCGATTAATGTTGAAGCAATCCATGCTCCTCTCATCCCCCGAGGGCGTCTAGGTCTGTAATGATCATCATAATACCCCATAAGACCAATCCTTTCTGTCTTGATTCCTTAGACAGTAATCCGTTCATAAGGACAACGGTTCTAGTATTACCTGATGGGTTTATCTTTACACGTTAAGTGTGTTTAATTTTCCATAAGAAGATAATTGGACATCCTAAACGACTTCATAAAGACTTGTAGGCATGGTAGGATCTGTATCACACAAATCAATGCCCTTTCCAATCTGAAAGCCACGTTCTGTCAAGATATTAGAAACAGACATCCTCGCTAAATCCTTCATATTGTTGTCTTTACTAAGGTGCGCCAAGTAAATCCGCTTCGTTTTATTCCCGATAATATCACTTAAGGCTAGTCCACAATCATCATTGGAAACGTGACCCGAATCCCCCAAGATTCTTCGTTTTACATTCCAAGGATAGCGCCCCATTCTTAACATCGAAACGTCATGATTCGATTCAAATATAAGCGCATCTGCATCTTCTACCGTTTTCTTAATATGCTCGGATACGTACCCTAAGTCGGTTACTAAGGCTACTTTTTTACCGTTGTGATGGAAGGTGAAAAACATCGGCTCAGCAGCATCATGAGAAACTCCAAACGATTCTACATCTAAATCGCCAAATGTCTGGACTTGGTTCGTTTCAAAAATAAATTTTTGATCTAGGCCAATCTTCCCGATATGACCTTCCATCGCCTTCCACGTCTTCTCATTGGCATATATCGGTAGGTTATAGCGACGTGCCATAATTCCTAATCCTTTAATATGATCACTATGCTCGTGGGTGACGAGCAGCTTGGTCAACGAGTTCGGATCAATGTCCACTTCCCCAAGCAATCGCTCCATTTCCTTTCCACTTAAACCGGCATCTACAAGAATTTTCTCTTTTTCTGTTGCCACGTAGAATGCATTCCCTGTACTTCCTGATGCAAGTACACTAAACGATAACGTCATTCTTCTCCACTCCAATTTGTTGTATCTAATACTTGTAGAAGTTTTTGTTTTATTGTATTTAATGCTTCATTTTCTTCTTTGATTGGCTTATTTGTCATACTTGCCACCACACCGTTAAGTGTTTCTTTTATAAAGAAGTTTTCATCCTTCGTTAAGATTAACCCTTCGATCGCATTAATAAAGTAATTGTTCGAATCATTAAAATTGATTTTCCAGGTCGGTGCGAAAACCTGCTCTCCATCGGATAGAGGTGCCAACGTTAAATAGCCCAGTGTCGGTTTTTCCATGACCTCCAAAATTTCGGAGCCATCGGTTAACAAGTTGTCCGCATTAAAATATACCTGACTAACCGCTTGGTATGGAGTCATAATCTCTTTTTCTAGCTCTGCTTGATCCTCTAAATCTATCTCTTCTAGCATCGTTTGCATATAATACATAGCTTCATTTTTTTCATTCAAGAAAACTAGAAGAAGCCCACCCTCATTATAGAAAATCGGTTTGTCGCCTTTTAACTGAAACAAGATTAAAGTGTTGGTTGCTTCATTCTTCCCCCACAACGTGTATTGCTCTCCATACGGGACGAATCCAGTTACAATCTGCTTTATCTCTTCATCTGTTGCTTCCTTTTTAATGGGTACTGGGGTGTCTAAGGCGGATACTAGCGTGTTATCCTCTAAAATGGTTAAGGATTGGTTCGTCAATCCCTCTAATTCGGTATCACGGGTTGTGAAATCCACTTGTTTGGTTGTGATGATAGACTCTTTTCTTATTTCTTTATCAAGCTTATCTAGTCCCTCCACATTTGCTTCTAGTAATTCTTCATTAGTCGGTGTTTGAAGCGTTCCTAAATCCTCATCCTGATTCAAAAAGTACTGTCTAACAAGGAAAATATCCAAAATGAGAAAGCAGAGAATGAATAGTGTTTTAATTTGTCCCCACTGCATTCTCTAAGCCTCCTTTTACCGAATCCTTAAAATTGATTTTTCTCCAGCCTAAGCTGTCTAGAATAAACCAATCCGGTGTTAACTTAAATACATCTTGTTCCCCCGTTTGTTCCATTTGATACCCTATCGTGATGTCTTGAATATTCGAACCAAACTGATTCCTATTATTATTAATGTAAGTTAGTACTTCCATACCAGAGCGTAATTCTGTTGGACCAGGTCCCCCTATCGAATCCTTTAATTCTATGAGAGGTCGGTTATATTGATAAACACCTTGTCCATCTGGTGACCCCCTCATGATAACATCAATCGTCGCCAAGTTTTTATGCCTATCAAAGACTGGGTACTCCATATAGTTAAGTCGATAGGTCACTTTATTTGGATAGGTCTCTAGGGAATCTAATACATATTCATCGACTTCCCCCGTTGTCCAACCATGGTGTTTATTAACATACAATAAGCTTTGATTAATTAAGTCGGTCTCTTCCATCGGATCTGTTTCTGCATACTTAGGGTCTGTAAAACGCATGTAGTATTCATAACGTCTTAATTCCCTAAAGTAATCGGTATATACTTGTTCGGATGGTAAGCCACTTGGATTACTCTCTCGCACAACAGATGGATCATTGAACAATGCATTTATTAAATAAGGATTTGGATCTGTTTTTGAGACAGTAAACGTACTTCGTGAGAGCGTAACATTCTCCCTAGGGACGTAGATGTACGGTGATTCATCACTATCCAGATGGGCAACATATTCTATTAGTTCTTTATTTTCTCGGAAATCTTTCAGTCTGTCACGAACACCCGTTACATTTTGTATGTTTGCTTTAATCTTATTATTGGTCTTTGTATCTACAAATTGAATGACAACATTTCCTTGATTATTATTAGGAAGAATATACATACGGTCGAACTCCCCGGTAAAAGCTCCTAAATTCTCCGCTTCGTCGACGATAAATAAGTCTTTTATGATTTGAAACGGGAGAGAAACCGGGAATACAACCTCTACTTGGTTTTCTTGGTCTGGAATACTTGAGTCCTCCATGGTTTCAATTTCAAACAAGGACCATTCGTGCATATATTCATAGAATTGATCTTCTTCCGTTTTACTTTTCAAACCAAAATGTTTACCGTTTACTTCCATAATGATTTGACGAGGTTCTATTAGACTTTTCTTCGTTTCTTCTATTCCACCAATCTCTGTCTCAATAAAACGGTCCTCATCCATGACGTCTTTACTCGGTTTTTGATTCCAAATCCCAAATGTTAAAATGAGGCTTAGAACAATCAAGCTTGATAAGACAATAGATTTAATCGTTTCTACATTCATGATCTATTCCCCCGCTTCTTTTGCATCAGCGGAAGGATAAAGGAAATTGTAGTCCCTTTCCCTTCTTTACTTTCTGCCCAAATATGACCATTATGTGCTTCTACCAATTCCTTGGCAATTGCTAGACCAAGACCTGTTCCACCCATATTACGAGCACGTGCTTTATCCGCACGATAAAAACGTTCAAATATTTTATCGAGCTTTTCTTTCGCTATGCCGACACCTTGGTCTGTGATGCTTACGACCACACGTCGTCTTTCCTTTACAATTTTGAAGGTGATCTTCCCACCCTCTGGTGAATATTTAACCGCATTGGAAATGATGTTATCAATAACCTGGGTCATTTTATCCTTATCTAGCCACACAAGGACATGATCCCTTGGTAACTGACGCTCAAAAAGGATATCTTCTGATTTATTCATTTCAAATCGGTCAATAATGTGGTGAAAATACGGAACAAAATCGACCTTTTCCTTGTAAAGAGTATGCCCTTTATTGTCCATTTTGGAGAGCTGTAAGAGATCATTTACTAAACGAATCATTCGATCTGTTTCGGTTTGCGTTACATTTAAGAATTTTGGCGCAATCTCTTTATCTTCCCATGCCCCATCTGTCAAAGCTTCAATATAGCTTCTCATCGTCGTTAACGGAGTACGAAGCTCATGGGATACGTTGGACACAAATTCACGACGTTCTTTTTCTACTTTTTCCTGTTCCGTTACATCACTAATTACCGTAATGAAACCTGATACGTGTTCATCCTCATCTTGTACAGCGGAAAAGTTTGCCCGAATGAGAAAGAATTGCTCATCATCACTGAGGTCCACAATTCTTGAACCTGTTATTTCGGTATCTAACACATCCGATATTTCTTCTTCCATATTCAGCACATCGGTCAGAAGCTTACCTTTCACGTCCTCAAAGCTAGTTCCTAATAAATCTTCTGCTGATTCATTCATCAAGGTAATCAATCCAGATGTGTCTGTGGCAATAACGCCATCGGACATGTTCGATAAAACAGAGCTTAGCTTACGCCTTTCCCCTTCTGTCGTTAAATGGGCTTGCCTCAGGCGGTCGCTCATATCGTTGAAGGTCGATCCTAGCTGACCGATCTCATCATTTCCGTAGACATTAACTTTTTGTGAAAAATCCCCTGTTGCCAAAATACTTGCCTGTGTTCGCATCTCCGATATAGGCTTCGTGATCGTACGAGCAACCAGTATTCCTAGAATGGCCGATATGATGACAGCAATAATGGTACCTTGCATGAAGATCTCATTTACCCGTTGTAGCTGATCGTATATACTTTCTAAACTAGCTACAATATAAATCGCACCCACTACTTCTTCCCCATTGGTAATAGGGACGTTCCGGACCTGAATACGATCAAGCGTCCCTTGTTCTAACATTTCTTTTTCGGAAGAAGTCCCAAAAAGAAGGGATTTTGAAATTCTTTCATCTGTAATCCTTTTTCCAAGTAGCTCCGGATCGCTATTCGTTCCGATGACCCGGTACTGATTGTCTATGACCTTTAAATCTGTAAACAATTCACTATCATACGTATCAATAATACTCGATACCTCTTGCTGTAGGGTTGGACCTTCTCCACCTTCTGCTCGTTCCTTGGAAAAGGCTTGCTCCAGGTACTCTTTTAACCCTTTTACTCGTTCATCCATCGTCTGATCAAAATTTTCTTGTAAACTTTCTTCTAGGCCCCTCACAAAATACGCACCTATCACCTGTATCGCAAGCAGCAATAACAAGATAAGTACGACTATGAACTTCAGTTGTATCGATTGGAAGAAACCTACTTTTTTCATGAATCATTACTCCTGATCTGGATTTCGCAAATAATATCCTACCCCTCTTCGTGTCACGATCCACATTGGGTTACTAGGATTTTCTTCAATTTTTTCTCTTAGTCGGCGTACAGTAACGTCAACGGTACGAACATCGCCGTAATAGTCATAGCCCCATACAGTCTCCAATAAATGTTCACGAGTCATGACTTGCCCGATATGTCTCGCTAAATAATGGAGCAGTTCAAATTCACGGTGGGTCAGTTCTACTTGCTGGCCATCTCTCGTTACGGTATAAGCGTCGGGATGGATCACCAAACTACTGATTTTGATATCCTTCGTTCTAGACGTATCTTCTGGAATTTGTTGTTGTCTACGTAAATTGGCTTTTACTCGTGCAATGACTTCTCGATTACTGAACGGCTTCGTTACATAATCATCTGCACCAAGCTCTAAGCCTAATACTTTATCAATTTCTGAATCCTTTGCTGTAATCATAATGATTGGCATGTTATGAGTTTTTCGCACTTCACGACAAACCTCATTGCCATCTTTATTTGGTAGCATAATATCTAAGAGAAGCAAGTCTGGGTTTTCGGATAAGGTTAATTCGATTGCCTCGTCTCCGTCATACGCACAGATTACTTCATAGCCTTCTTTTTCTAAGTTGAATTTCAATATATCTGCAATTGGTTTTTCATCGTCTACAACCAAAATCTTTTGAGCCATATACTCACTCCTGTTCCTACTTAAACTCCTCTTTATTTTAACGTACTTTAACGAAAAAGTCTTTCGATAGTCCATATATTTACAGTACATTGGAATAACAGGAAAGAGGCTTGAACAAAACTATCCCACTCTTAAGACGAACGATTACAGAATAAGAAGCTTAGAATGTTAATTTAAATGATTGGATTTTCATTCATAATTGATATAAATTGCGATGTAAAAAAGTTAAACAAAAAACCATCGGTTTAATAACTGCTCGATATACACGCGATGTTGATTTCCGCTACGGGCAGTCGCTTTCCGTGGACACGGCCTCAGCCTCCTCGCTCGCAAAGATCGCTCACTGTGGGGTCTTCACCTCGTGCTGTTCCCACAGGAGTCGACTAGCCCTCCGCTCCAATCAACATGCCGTAAGTAGCTGACAAAGAAAGTTCCGAACGGATAAAATAATTTTTAAGTAATTAGTAAGTGAAAACTTATTAAGATAGCAACCCAACCCATAGTTATCAGACTAATAATTTTTGAATAGGGTTTCCTATTATGTAGAGGATTTAATTATCTGCTTCCGGCTACAAATTTTACTAAATTATAAAATAGTAACTTACGAAGGCAGAAAGCGGAGTATTCTGCCGGAGCGCTGGCATATAGCTTCACCCACTGTGTCGCAATTTATATTTTTATTAGCAACAAAGTTAACAAGAACACCCTAAAAGAAAAATCCGAACTGATTCGAATTCTAATGATAGATTTCGAACCATAGTTCGGATTTTATTAGGATTATAACTCTTTTGTCCCAGCCTCTTATGCAACTGGATTAAAACTGACCAGATGGGTTAACTAGTGCGCCGTTTTTATATAGTTCAAAATGTAAGTGAACACCAGTGGAGTTTCCGGTAGAACCCATTACTCCAATTTTCGTTCCTTGTGTCACGGTTTGTCCGGAACTGACACTAATTGATGAAAGGTGCGCATATACAGTTCGGTAACCGTTGTTGTGGTCGATAATAATTTTATTTCCATATCCACCATCGTCCCAACCAGCAGAAACGACTGTTCCGTTATCGGCTGCTAAAATGCTACGGTTGCCAACACCTGAGATATCTATTCCTTTATGATAAGAGCCCCATCGTGAGCCTTGCCCACTTGTGATAAATCCACCGACGGCTGGCCATTGAAGATTGCCTGTTCCTCTAGATGGTACTACCTTCGTTCCTTTTATGATAACTTCCTTGACAGGTTCCTTCGTTACTTGTTCATCTAATACTTTTTGCGAAGCAACGTTTCCGTTTACTTTCTCTACTAAGTAATGAACACGTTTTGATCCATTCTGTCCTTCTTGTTTAACCTTTGTTTGTCCTTTATAAAGCTCATCAGACTCAATGACTTCTTTTTCATAAGCAATCTCTTCGTCCACAAGCTTTTCTTCTTTTACTACAACATCTAGGAATGGTTCGTAATCTGTTACGTTAAGTTTTTGATCGATTTGTAAAAGGGTTTCTTCGGTTATTTTCGGATTTAATTCTAGTAGTTTTTCTGTATCTAGGTTGTACTTGGCTGCAATTGCACCTAGAACTTCGCCTTCTTTTACTTTATGAACTTTTTCCGTTAACGTCCCTTTTTGAAGGAGCTTTAAGCCCTGTTCTACCGTTAAAATATCTTTTTCGTTCGATTTTTGTTGAGAAATCGCAACCTCTTCTGAAAAAACTACGTTTGTAATCATAGATTCTCCTACAGAAAGTTCTTTCTTCGCTGTCGGAGCTGCCTGTTTAGAATCCGGAGCTACTTCTTTTGCGCTGAGAACCGCAGATTGTTCCAATTGCTTTAATACTTCCGGCTTTACGTACTTTTCTTTCAGCTCGGTTAACGCAAGATTTGCTTCCTCTTCCGATTTAAAGAATCCGACTACTTTATCCCCGATTTTTAACTCGTAAGCATTTACCTTAATAGAAAGCTCGTCACCTAGTGCGTTTATCACGTCACTGTTCTCTGATTGATGATTAAATACTTTTTCAGGAATATAGGAAATATTTTCACCAATGGTATAAGCGTAATCTTTATTTTTCTTTTCTTGTTCATTTAGACGTTTTTCTACATATGTTTCAATGACTTCTTTACTATCTACAGTACCAAGGTGATCTCCATTCACGTACACGTGATAGACAGTAGACAAGTCACTGTTCTCTTCTGCATAAGCGACCTGGAAGGTTAAGCTTAACCCGATGCAAGTCGTAATAGCTGTTTTCTTTATTATGCTATAGGCTGGTTGCTTCCTATTAATGTGCTTTATCTTTTGGTCATACTTGTCGTTCCACATGGAAAAAATCCTCCTATAAAACCCTACTAGTTTACTCTTCAAAACTAGCATCCTTTTTTCTACTTACCTAATCTACCATAGGAAATAGGCAGAATGAAATAGTTTTCAAGCTATTGTAATAGAACTGTATAATAACTTCCATTTATCGCCTATTCGGCATTGTAAAAGAGAAAAAAAGGTGAAAAATGTTACTAATTGGTAGGTTTTGGAGGGGGAAACATTTCATTTTTGTTACAAGATTAGAGGTGAATTGGGTGGATTTTCCTATAATTTACTAGTATTCCTAGTCCGAATGAACCAAAATACTGTATTAAAAGCTTAAGAAACGTAGACTAAGTTGATTTTCGCTGTATGGACCCGCTTTCCGCGGGCACGGCTCGGCCATACTACTACTGTGAAACTTTCTTGTTGCTTTGCTCCCCTTCAACCTTTACTAGATTCCGCCGGACAAGTGATATCTATACGTAATGAGATATGTGTAAGTAGTTCCCTTTTGGTGGAGAAATAATGAAAAGTTAGTGAAGTAATTGTCTTAACTTTTCAGCATGCCTACGATTACTATCAATAACTTCCTCGACGATTCTTTTACTTTCTAGATCTAAATCTCCCTTAACAACCTCCTCTGAGTAATGAACACCATAATTTTCTAGCCCTTTTAAAGCATCGTCCATAATATCCCTCGTATTTTCAGATAGCATCAAATTATGCATAAAGCTGTGTATTCTTCCAGATACGCCTTCACTGTCAGCAGGAACGCCCTCTAAATTTTGGATTCGTTCTGCAAGTTTTTGAGCACTCTGTTTAGCCTCCTGTTGCATAGATTGAAACTCCCGCTTTAATTCAATACTTTCTAGCTTTTGAATATGGTGTTCTAGCGCACGTATCCCCAAATATGTACCTCTTAACAAAGTATTTAGTTCCTCAATCACAATTTCTTCATTCTTCATACTACTCACATCCTTTATTTCTTATTATCATTATTTTAGTTACTATTTATTCATCTCAAGCAGTTTAGTTGAACAAGATAATCTAAATAACCCGCAAAACACATGGATACGTTTGCTCCTAGCGCTTTGCGGGTTAAATCGAGTGTTAAAGATGATACTTAAACACATTCTATTTGTTATGTGATTTGAAATTTCGTACTTGGCCTTCTTTTTGTTTATTTTGCATACACACTTCGTACAACATTCGTTTGTGTACGATCTGGACCTACTGAGAAAACAGATAGCGGAATACCTGTCAGTTGAGACACGCGCTCTAAATAATGTCGTGCGTTATCTGGTAACTCATCTAAGTTTTTAGCCCCTGTAATGTCTTCTGTCCAACCAGGAAGCTCTTCGTAGATTGGCTTGCATTTACCCAATACTTTTAAGCTTGCTGGGAACTCTTCCATTACCTTTCCTTCGTATTCATAAGCCGTACAGATTTTCAGTGTTTCAATCCCTGTTAAAACATCCAGAGAATTCAAGGAAAGATCCGTTATTCCACTAACTCTGCGAGCATGTCTTACAACAACACTATCAAACCAGCCGACACGACGTGGTCTTCCAGTAGTCGTTCCGTATTCACGACCTACTTCACGAATCTGATCTCCAATTTCATTGTTGAGTTCTGTTGGGAATGGGCCATCTCCCACTCTTGTTGTATAGGCTTTAGAAACTCCTACTACATGCTCAATTTTAGATGGGCCAACACCAGAACCAATGGTAACCCCACCAGCAATCGGATTGGAGGATGTAACAAATGGATATGTTCCTTGGTCGATATCCAGCATAACCCCTTGTGCCCCTTCGAAAAGCACTCTTCTGCCGTCATCTAGTGCATCGTTTAAGACGACGGACGTATCACATACATACTTCGCTACCTGCTGCCCGTATTCATAGTACTCATCAAGGATGCTATCCACGGTCATTGGCTCTTTTTCATAAAGCTTTTCGAATAGACGATTCTTTTCTTTTAGGTTTTGTTCCAATTTTTCTTTAAATGCTTCTTTATCCAATAAATCCGCTATACGAATTCCGACACGAGCCGCTTTATCCATATAGGCAGGACCGATTCCTTTTTTCGTCGTTCCAATTTTATTAATTCCTTTTTCTTCTTCTTGTAAAATATCTAGAGCAAGGTGATAAGGCAAAATCACGTGTGCACGATTGGAAATTCTAAGGTTGTCCGTGTTAACTCCTTTGTTATGTAAATAAGCTAACTCTTCCACTAACGCTTTTGGATCGATCACCATTCCATTTCCGAGTACACAAATTTTATCCTCGAAAAAGATACCGGATGGAATAAGATGTAGCTTGTATGTTACACCATCAAATTTAATCGTATGTCCCGCATTATTACCGCCTTGGTAACGTGCTACAACCTCTGCATTTTGGGAAAGAAAGTCCGTTATCTTCCCTTTTCCTTCATCGCCCCACTGTGTTCCTACTACAACTACTGAAGACATGTAGGCACCCCCGCCTTCTATTCTAATATTTGCGTTTTACTCACAATATGCTAAGTTTACCAATCAGAAAATCGAATGTCAATTGAAATTCACGAACATTATCTAGATGATACATAAAATTTGTTCGTCTATTTTGGAGAGTGCCAGGCACCACCCGAAATAGCTCGAAATTTGTCGTAAAAAAAAAGAAACACTACATTTTTCATAGTGTTTCTTATCTCACTTCTATTATGCGCCTGCCCCGACTGGTGGGATATCACTTTCTTGATATCGATGGTCGAGATCGACGAATTTATTATATTCCTTCACGAAGGCCAGCTCTACGGTACCGACTGGACCGTTACGTTGCTTTGCTAGAATGATTTCTATAATGTTTTGTTTCTCAGACTCTTTATCGTAGTAATCATCACGGTATAGGAATCCAACGATATCGGCGTCTTGCTCAATACTTCCCGATTCACGTAAGTCGGACATCATTGGACGCTTATCCTGTCTTTGTTCTACTCCACGGGAAAGCTGAGACAAGGCAATCAGCGGTACATTTAGTTCCCTAGCTAATGCTTTTAAGGATCTCGAAATTTCCGATACCTCTTGTTGTCTGTTTTCTTTGGAATTGACACTACCTTGAATCAGTTGAAGGTAATCAATCAGGATCATTCCAAGTCCGCCTTCTTGCTTTAACCTTCTACATTTGGAGCGAATTTCACTTACCCGAATACCCGGAGTATCATCTATATAAATACCGGCATTGGATAGACTTCCCATCGCCATCGTCAACTTGCTCCAGTCCTCTGCCTCAAGACTACCTGTACGAAGTCGCTGTGCATCAATATTTCCTTCCGCACAAAGCATACGGGAAACAAGTTGCTCTGCACCCATCTCCAAACTAAAGATAGCGACATTCTCTTGCGCATGGATGGCGACGTTTTGAGCAATATTCAACGCAAAAGCGGTCTTCCCGACAGATGGACGTGCCGCAATGATAATCAAATCATTTCGTTGGAAACCTGAGGTTATTTTATCCAGGTCTCGATAGCCTGTCGGAACACCCGTTACGGATGCGTTATGATGATGAAGCTTTTCAATATCATCATAAACGTCGATTAGAACATCTTTAATATTTTTAAAAGCTCCTGAATTTTTTCGCTGAGAGACTTCTAGTATGTTTTTCTCCGCTTCATTCACTACATCGTCGACTTCGTCTTCTTTATCAAAGCTGTCTGTCACGATATCCGTTGCGGTTCGTATCAATCTGCGCAGTAACGCCTTTTCGTCTACAATTCTACTATAGTATTCGATGTTCGCTGCAGTTGGCACCGAGTTTGCTAGATCACTAAGATAAGAGACTCCACCTACTTCGTCCAACAGCTTAGCGTTCGCTAAAGCCGTTGTAACGGTAACGATATCAATCGGTTCGCCTTTATCCGATAAACTAACCATTACGCTAAAAATTCGTTGGTGACTAGCTCGATAAAAATCATCTGGAGTTAGAATTTCAGACGCTCTTGAAAGGGCCTCTGGTTCAAGAAATATCGCACCGAGCACCGCTTGTTCTGCTTCTATATTATGGGGTGGTCTACGATCATTCCACTCTTCACTCATTGTGCGTTTCCTCCTTCAACTCTAATGAATCTTCGTAGGTGAAGCCCATTCTTTCTTATTCTTCCGTCACGTGTACTTTAATCGTACCCGTTACTTCTGGATGTAATTTAACTGGTACATTCGTATAGCCTAATGCTCGGATTGGATTATCTAATTCGATTTTACGTTTATCCAATTTAATCTTATGCGACTTTTTCAATTCATCCGCGATTTGTTTGCTCGTAATCGAACCGAATAAACGGCCGCCTTCTCCGGATTTTGCTTTCAATTCAACCGATAAATTCTCAATCGTTGCTTTTAATTTCTTCGCATCTTCTACTTCTTCTTGAGCAAGTTGTTTTTCTTTATTTTTTTGTGCTTGTAGTGCTTTCATATTTCCGCCTGTTGCTTCTAGAGCAAGGTTGTTTTTCAACAAATAATTTCTTGCATACCCGTCGGATACGTTTTTGACGTCTCCTTTTTTCCCTTTACCTTTTACATCCTCTAGAAAAATTACTTTCATTCTGAGTCTCCCCCTTCGAAATACTCGTCAATAATGGCCGTCAATTGTTCACGTGCCTCTTCTAATGATCCTTCATCTATTTGAGTAGCAGCATTTGTGAGATGCCCGCCACCGTTCATTTTTTCCATAATAATTTGTACATTCACATCCCCTAAGGAACGTGCACTAATTCCAATTCGTCCATCGGAACGTTCCGATATCACAAACGAAGCCACAATACCGCTCATCGTAAGCAAAGTATCCGCTGCTTGTGCAATAATAACCGGACCGAGGGTTTTGCCAGGCTCTCCTACCGAAATGGCAATCCCATCTCGATAAATTTTTGTGTTTTCAATTAAGTGACTTCTTTCTATAAATAGATCTAAATCTTCTTTCATAAACTTCTGCACAAGTACCGTATCCGCTCCTTTTGAGCGAAGATAGGATGCGGCATCAAATGTCCGCGATCCGGTACGAAGTGTAAAGCTTTTCGTATCTACAATAATTCCAGATAAAAGTGCCGTTGATTCTAGCATATTAAGTTTCAAGCTCTTCGGCTGATACTCTAATAACTCTGTCACCAATTCTGCTGTAGAAGAAGCATATGGCTCCATGTACACAAGCGTTGGATTTTCAATGAATTCTTCTGCTCTACGATGGTGGTCAATGACAACAACATGCTCCGATTTGTTTAAAAGCTTCGGTTCTACTACTAAGGATGGTTTATGTGTATCGACCACTACTAATAACGTATTTTTCGAGACAGCATCCATTGCATGGTCTGGTGAGGTAAAGTGTGACCACAAGTCCTCATCTAATTGAATCTCTTCAATGAGACGTTGAACCCCTGTATCAATATCGTCATGATCCAGTACGATGTATCCATCGACATCATTGGCTTGAGCAATCTTTAAAATACCGATGGCCGCTCCTATTGAGTCCATATCCGGTGACTTATGCCCCATAATAAGGACCTTATCACTTTCACTAACTAACTGCTTTAATGCATGAGAAATCACTCGTGCACGCACTCGCGTTCTCTTTTCCATCGGATTCGTTTTTCCACCGTAGAATCGAACCTTGCCCGACTCTTCTTTAATGGCCACTTGGTCCCCACCACGTCCAAGTGCTAAATCTAAGCTAGACTGTGCCAATTCTCCAAGCGTTGGCAAGGATACCTCTCCAGAGCCTACGCCAATACTTAAAGTAAGAGGAACATTTCGATCTGAAATTAGTTCACGAACTTCATCCAGAATTTCAAATTTGGATTTCTCCAATTCTCCTAATATCTGTTTGTTCATCACAGCGAGAAATCGCTCTTGTGACGTACGTTTTAAATAAATGCCATATTGATTGGACCACTCATTGAGAATGGATGTTACGCGAGAGTTAATTTGACTCTTGGCCGTATCATCCATCGCTTGTGTAATCTCTTCATAGTTATCTAGAAAAATAATGCCTAGAATCGTTTGTTCATTTAGGTACAGATTTTGAATTTCCTTTTGCTTCGTGCGATCAAAAAAGTAAAGCAGACGCTCTTCTTTTTTGATCAAAATTTGAAAATTGTACTCATCAATTGGTAGCCACATATCGTTTTTATCTTCTTTAATAGCCATAACGATATCATCAGAAAGTTCACGTAAAGATTTACCTACTAACGTCTCGTCTTCCGTAAACTGATTCATGTAAGGATTTACCCATTCCATTAAAAAATCCTCACTGAAAAGCACGATCCCGATTGGCATTTCCAGTAAAGCTTCTTCTCCCACCTTCTTAACCCGATGAGACAATGTGCTAATATACTCTTCCGTTTCCACAACAATATTACGTTCCATTCTTACGCTGTAGTAGATGGACGCAATGAGCAATCCCGTCATAATGAGGCCTAATATCCATTGAAAATACCAGATAAAGCCTAGGAAAATGACGGATAAAATATATATAATTTGTAAATGGCCACTCACTGATGGCTTTTTAATAAAGTCAGGCATACACTTCAGCTCCTACAAAACTATACTCCGAGCTATCTGGAACCTTTTAGACAGGGAAGTACGTTATTTTAAATCTTTTGCAACGGACTTCAAAGCCCTTATCCCGCTGACGTCCCATGTGACCTATTTTTTCTTTTCATCCGATAATAGGTCTCTTAATCCGAAACCTAAGTCAATTATACCTAAGATTCTCACAAGATACAGTCCTATAAAGGGAAAAAGAACCGCAATCACTATAGTAATAACTGGAATTGCCTTTGACAACCTTTTCTTATGCGTATAAAAGAAGACAAAAGATAAGCCTTGCAAAGTCACCAAAAAACCAGCCAAATTACTGATGTTAATAGCAGCTTGATACATCATTCCAGAATCCTCTGTCACGAACCACATAAGCACAATTCCGATAAAGTAAAACCAAACAACCGAAACTGGTAATCGAAATTGACGGAACGGAGGAAACAATAATTTTCTTTTTTCCACTAGATACGTCACTTTATAGCCTATCCATTGCGTAATAAACGCTAAAAGGATTCCAATAACCGCGATTACGACTGGAAGTAAGTCTAACACATGAAGCATCTGATCTAGAACTAAATCCATGTTCGCTTCTGAAGAATCTAAACCAAAGGAACTTAGCATTTCTTCACTAGTCTCAATGGATTCATGTATCGATTGTCGGATCTCCTCCACGATATTGATAGAAAATACCGATTGGATGAAGAGGAAGCTTAACATGATACCAACGATGGCACCTAGCGAACCTCTTGCCCATGTTTCATAAGCTCCGCGTTTCTGATGAATGGATTCCCCAATCATCGTTCCCCCAATTGCAGCGACTAAACTAAAAGGAACGGTCACTACTGATAATAAAATGGTCGTGAAGGAGACTGTAATAAGACCAAATACAAGGCCAGATTTCCAGCCATACTTAGACGTAAATAAAAGAAACGGGATCGGTAAAACAAATACAGTGATTAGCTCAATTGCTGGAACCATCATGGTACCTAAGAGTAATACACTATATATGGCAAAATGAATCAATCCCGTTATGAATTGTGTTCGATTATTCATATTGGACACCTCAAATACTTCTATCTTTTTAGGAAGAAAAAGCACAGCAAATCCGCTGTGCTTTATTCGCACTGTTAGCTTGTTACATATCAGTCCGTAGCTTTTTTAGTAAAGAATATGGGACCATATTCTTATCAAGCATGATAACGCCATTATAATCTATTTGCGATTTAATGTACAAATTATGTAGATACAGATGGTCCAGTTCTGTTCCTATTGTATAATAGATAATAAAACAGGGAGGGGATCTATCATGATTAAGGCCGTATTTTTAGATTTAGATGATACACTGCTATGGGATAAAAGAAGTGTACAAGTAGCATTCCAAAAAACATGCCAAGTAGCGGAAGATCGCGTAGGAGTTAATCCTGAAAAATTAGAAGTTGCTGTACGAGAAGAAGCAACAAAGCTTTACCAATCCTATTCTTTTTATTCTTTTACGAAAAAAATTGGAATTAACCCTTTTGAGGGGCTTTGGGGTAAGTTTCAAGATGGAAAAGATGAGTTTGTTACAATGAGTGAAATCATCCCTCAATATCAAATAGATGCTTGGACGAAAGGATTATTTGCTCTTGGCTTTGATGATCCTAATTTAGGTGAAGAGCTTGCCGAGATTTTCCCTAACATGAGACATTCTAGTCCTTTTCTTTATGAGGATAGTTTACAAGTGCTAGAAGAACTTCAAAAAGATTATCGCCTACTCTTATTAACGAATGGTTCTCCACAACTTCAAAATACAAAACTCACGATTACGCCTGAGCTTGTTCCCTATTTTGAACATATCGTCATTTCCGGGGACTTTGGAATTGGTAAACCAGATCCTAGTATTTTTACCCATGCATTAGAACTTGTTTCCCTTTCTCCAGATGAGGTAATAATGGTGGGTGATAATTTGTTGACCGATATCCTCGGGGCATCTCAAGCTGGTATTCCGTCTGTTTGGATTAATCGAGAAGAAAAAGATGTACATACCGTAACTCCTACCCATGAGATTCAAAGCCTATCGGAATTACCGGAACTTCTTAGGAAAATTAATGGATAAAAAAGCATTACCCTAGTGATAATAAGGGGTTCTCTTTTCGGGTGCAAAACACTCCCTTTAGCACAGTTATAGTAATATTAATAATATCTGTAAAGCCTTATTTATCAACACCTATGGTATCTTAAAATTTCAATCGCATAGCGAAACACAAAAATGCTATCCTTAACAATTAAGGATAGCTTAATAATGCTGACTAGAGTGCTTAAAATATTCAATAAAACACGATTGTCATCAGAAAAGGAATAGTAAATAACAAATTTATCTACGAGAACTTTATGAGTTCCTTTCCATTCAGGTTTATCTGCTCTTGTACTTGTGCCTGTGTTATAATTTTCCCTTCAATACGCTCTAACAAGTTTAATTTGTATTCAACGGTTTCACTATAAGAAAAATGTTTACTTTTAATATTTTCAAATAATTCCTTTGTGTTCTCTAACCAAATAAACCTCATCTTATGCTTGACCGCTCCGTATCATTTCTCGCATTTCTTCCGAGGTATAATAATTACCTTCTTCTATGTCCTTTTTAGCCTGTAATAATTTCCGTTTTAACTCTGGGTCTCTTTCAACATCTTCAGCTACAGTTGTTACATAGTCATGTTTATTATCAATCGCCACAATTTTATACTTTCGCCCGTTTAATTCAAAGGACTGATCTTCTGCCAAAACCTTTGCAGCCTGTGCATCTATTTTTTTCATACAATCGCCCACTTACTATCGTTTTACCACTTTTTGAATGGTTTCATAAATTAAATAATAATGACTTCTATTACTAGATGTAAAAAAACACTAATTCAAAATAAGCACCAGTTAGTTCAAGAAGAAGCCTTGAAGTGATACAAATAATACAAATAAAAATGCAACAATGCTTATCCAACCCATAACTTTTCGTTCTTTCCGAAATTCTTCTAATCCCATTACTAACATCATTAAACTTAAGAAAAACATCATATATGATTGGAACTCAAAATTCTTAGTAATCAAGCCATATCCTGCAATAAAAGCAGCGATCACTGCAAAAATTACTCTTAAAATCATTAACAATTATAAACACCCCTTTATAGCCTTTTTGAGCTAATCTGCTTGATAGTGAAACTAGGTTGTATTCGCCTTATTAAAGTAAAGCACCCATTACTTTAATAAGCAAAGGAGTATCTAAATAGAAATTTCACCTGTTATCCAATCTTTAATAAAAACTTCTAATGAAGGAGCAACCCACATTCTGCTATCATCTTCATGGTTCCAAACATAAATATCATCCGTTTGAATACTGCCATTTAATATTCTATAACCGAATAAATCGCCATTTCCAGCATCTGAAAAAAATAATAAATGTTCAAATGGCATGTAGATGTCTTTGTAATCATCAAAATTTCTTAAAAATATATTGTCCTTTACGATTTGGGAAGTTGACCATATTATAGGACAGTCAAAACTATCAAATACTCCATTTGTTTCACTAAATAACTCAAATAACTTTTTAGGTAATTCCACATTTAATTCCTTTTTAATATGATTTATTTCAATATTAGTCGCTGGTGGTTTAAAAGAATACTCTCTTGATACTGAACTTATATAATCTTTCCACATCAATGTAACACCATCCTTAAAAGCAAGAAAATAATTCACCATTACTAACAGACAATCCTTCTTCCACATAACTGCCCCGCTAGCATTTGCGAGTAAATAGAATCTAACTGAGGGAGTTGAATAGCTAAAAGTAATTTTCAACAAATTGTTCTTCTGAAATTACTTGTAAACCATTCCTTTTAAGTAAGGCTGAAGTAACTCCGTTTCCAACAATTTTTTTACCATTAAAATCACCGTTATAAATCATTGAACTGCCACAGGATGGGCTATTCTCTTTGAGAACAACTATTGTTGCGTTAATTTTTTTAGCTTTTTCTAAAGTAGCATAAGCTCCTTTTATATAAAGTTCGGTTACGTCATTACCAGATTTCTCAACCACTTTAGCCTTCCCATCCAGTACATCTTCTCCGTCTCCTCCTACTATTTCAGCAGGTTCCCTTGGAGTTGAAAACCCACCAAGCAGTTCGGGACAGATAGTAACAGCTTTATTCTCTCCAACTAATTTACTTATCCTATTATCCAAGCTATGTGTACCGTTATACCTTACTTCTAATCCAGCTAAACAAGAACTAACCAAAATCATTAACTACTCCCCCTAAATATATCCACTAAATCCATTCAATACTTTTTCTTAAATTTCTTTATCAGATTTCCATATAGGCATTGCACCTAAATCACTTTCAAACTGTTTTTCAATTAAATCAAAGGTATCATAAAAATAGGTTTCTATTATCATCAACCCACATTAACCACTCAGTAATTATTTCTTTCTCTTGTTTTCGGATAGAGGAATTACCTTTTTGAATTACTTACTCTAAATCAGATAGTATAAGCGAGGAAAATAACTCAATAGTAAACTCACTAAAATCTCTATATTCATGTGAAATACACCTTTCACCCTTGTTTTTTGTCTAATAGTAATATTGCACAATGCTTATTAAATAGATGAAACGACAGCTCTATTTGAACAATCGCACCTTAGTTGAAGAAGATTATTTGCATTCGAACTACCTATTAACCTAAAACATAAAAAGTTGTGACATCACTGTTATTTTCAATATTTTCAGCTAGGATTTCTAATCCATAAAGTTGAGCAGACTGTTTAGAAGCAATCGCTGCCGTATTTAATAATTTATTCTCTGCAATGTACTTAGCACTAGCAGCCGTATTAAAAAACTCTTGAAATGTGACATTCAACTGTCTTAGATAAATTTCACACTCTTGAAGTGCCTTTGGTTGAGAATAAACTGTTTTTATACTATTTAATTCTTGACCTTTTAAAGCCATAAGACAATGGTGTGTATTAAGGTCAATTTTTTGCTTAACAGCCCAATTACCAGAAGAAAGCAAGTCATTCACCTCTGATACATAACCCGAATTTGATGTTTTAACGGGTAATACTGCATAATCTGACCGTTTATTTTTAACTGAATCCAGAGCACTATAAAAACTATTACAGTACAAGAAGGATATATTTTCACCTAACATTTCTAGTGCCGCCGTTTCTGCATAGCTACCTGTTATCCCACAAATGGAAACAATCATTTTTTGCTCCTTTCTAGTTATTTTCTTTATTAATTGTAAATCAAAATTGGAATTTTTCACTAAATAAAAACATAGTTATAGCTCTCTTTATGTATGGTACTCTTGTTCAACAATCCTGCCCGTTGAATAACGAACTACTAAATTATCTATCATACTATACAACCTTTTGTTAAATATTCCAATAAATCCCTTGTTCATCAAAAAATAGCAGGAGCAAATTCAATTACGATTCGCCCTGCTATTTTTATTGCTATTTCTTTTATGATTTGCATTACTCTTTTCTTGTTTACACCTCTAAAGAGAACCCGTTACGAGTTAGAAGGGGTAATGCCTTTTCTTTTATAGGTCTATTGGAGTTACCCCGTAAATATCGGAAAGCTGACTAAGCTGATCAAGCGCTCTTCTTTCAAGATGTTTATCAATCGTTAACATCATGATGGCATCTCCCCCAGCATTCGAACGTCCTACTTGCATGGTTGCAATGTTCACTTCTTCTGTTGCTAACAGTGTTCCTACTCGTCCAATCGCACCTGGTTGGTCCTTATGTCTGATGAAGACCATATGTCCCTCTGGTAATACGTCGACACTGTAGCTATCTACAAGCACGATGCGAGCTCCGAGACCATTCAGTAACGTTCCAGCCACTTTCCTCGTTCCTACATTCGTTTTTACCTCAATCGTTAATAGATTCGTAAAACCTTTAGTAGAGGAAGTCTTATGCTCATGAACATCAATATCTTTACGTTCCGCTAGAAAAGCCGCATTAACATCATTCACATGGTCGCCTAAGTGGCGCTTTAGCAATCCCTTTAACGCATTTCGAGTTAAAGGACCTACTTCAACGTCCGTTAGTTCACCAGAGTAATAAATGTTCACTTCTTCTACAACGCCTTGTGTTAGGTTGGACACGAACACGCCTAGCTTTTCGGCTAAATAAAAGTACGGTTCAATTTTATTCATGACTTCCTTCGCAACAGAAGGTAAGTTAACTGGATTTTTGGCTAATCCTCCTGATAGAAAGTTCACCACATCATGGCTAACATCAATGGCTACACTTTCCTGAGCTTCAACTGTACTTGCTCCAAGGTGAGGCGTAGCAATAACCTCTGGTAATTCTAGAAGCTTATGTTCAGTAACAGGTTCCTGCTCAAATACATCTAAGCCAGCACCTGCCACTTTTTTGTTCACAATTGCATCGTATAATGCCTCTTCATCGATAATACCACCACGAGCACAGTTTACGATTTGCACCCCATCCTTCATCTTTTCAAATGCGGCTGCATTAATAAGGTGCTTCGTCTCTTTCAACAGCGGAGTATGGATGGTAATAAAATCTGCTTGCCCTAGTACTTCATCTAGCGTCCCATACCCAATTCCCATTTTATTTGCTTTTTCTTCTGTTAGGAAAGGATCATAGGCCACAACGTTCATGCGTTGACCTTTGGCACGAGTAGCTACCTCTGCCCCGATTCGACCGAGCCCAACAATACCTAACGTTTTGTTTTTCAACTCAACTCCTACGTACTTTTTACGATCCCACTTTTTATTTTTTAAAGCATGGTAGGCTTGCGGAATGTTACGCGCTAACGACATAATCATAGCCATCGCATGCTCTGCGGCAGAGTTCGTATTCCCGTCCGGTGCATTAACGACGATAACCCCGTGTTCTGTAGCAGCATCGAGATCAATGTTATCGACACCAACCCCAGCTCTCCCTACTATTTTCAAGTTTTTCGCTTTATTCAGAATGTCTCTTGTTACTTGCGACTGACTACGTACTAATAACGCATCATATGCCCCGATTTTTTCTGCTAATTCTTCCGGTGTTAACCCAGTATCTACGGTAACCTCCACGTTATCGGCTTGTCGTAATGGATAAATGCCATCTTCACTTAATGGATCACTGATTAATACCTTAAAGACCATATTTTATTGAACCCCCTGTAAATAAACCTGTTGTGCCGCAGCGACACCTTTTCCTAACTCAATAGACTTGCCAGCCCGTTGTAGCGATAACTCTAAAATACCGATGATTTGCAACACATCTGCTGGAGAACAATAGCCCATATGACCAATACGGAAAATTTCTCCCTTCATGTGTTGCTGCCCACCAGCAACAGTTAAAGCAAACTCATTATTTAATATTTTTCTTAATCCTTCTGCTTCAAAATCCTCAGGTCGAATGGCGGTCACGGTTGGTGAAGCATCCTCATCCCTTGTTAATAAAGGAATACCAAGTGCTCTTATCGCTTCACGGGTCATGTTCTTCATCAGATTGTGGCGTTGGAATACATGTTGTAATCCTTCTTCCTCAAACAGATGGAGTACCTGTTCTAGACCGAAAAATAGAGATAATGCTGGTGTAAATGGAGTGGAATCGTTTAACAAGTTATCACGATATTTCTTTAAATCTAAATAGAATCTTGATTGTTCATTAGCTTCAATCTTTTCCCATGCTCTTTCACTAGCCGCGATAAACGCTAAGCCTGCAGGAAGCATCATGGCTTTTTGGGAACCTGTAACTAATACGTCAATTCCCCATTCATCCATTTTCGTTTCGACTCCCCCAACGCAAGAAACGCCATCGACCGCAATTAAGGCATCGGAAACGGATCGAACAGCTTCTCCTAGTTTATCAATGGGATTTAGTACACCTGTTGATGTTTCACAGAACGTGGCAAATACGACTTTTATCTCCGGATGCTTTTGAAGGTACTCTTTAACCTCATTTGGGTCAAATGCTTTTCCCCACTCCACATCCATCCGGTGATAGTTAATGTCATATGCTCCACAAATCTTTGTAAAACGATCCCCAAAAGCACCTGTAACGACTACTAAAACTTCTTCTCCTGGTTTAACCGTGTTCACGACGGCCATCTCTAGCCCTGAAGTACCACTTGCACTTACGATCATGACATCTTGCTCTGTCCCAAAGATAGGTTTTAGCTTTGGTCTTATAGAATGAATAAGTTCCTTTGCCTCTTGGCCTCGATGACCAATCATCGTTTGACTCATTGCTCGCTGCACACTAGGGGGAATTGGGCTTGGACCCGGAATCCGTAAAAACTGCTGATCTGCTAACATGAACAAACTCCTCTCGAAATATCAACTTTGTATATGCTTCAATATTACTTCCTACATGAAATGCAAATAAAAAAAACTCCCCACCCCTTACTTCATTGTAAGGGGCGAAAAGTTTAGCTAACTTACGCGGTACCACCCTTTTTCACTGATTCATAATCAATCAGTCTTCATTGTCCCTGATAACGGCTCTTCACCGGACAAGCCTAGTCCACCTGTTTCAGCTTGTCTATTCAGAAGTGCTATTCTTCGGTCCTGCCACTGATTTTCACCATCCATCAGCTCTCTACAGACACGATTCAAAGAACTTATCTTCCTCAACATATTTATGCTTTGTTTTGAATTTTCATTTATCATATCAGAATTATCTTTATTGTCAATATATTTAACAAACTTATTTATATGTAAGCGTTTTTATCTTATAATATATTTGTTTTGTTTGTTTTACGGCAGATTCTATGCTACTTCAAGTGAATAATTATACGATTAAAGACAAAAAAACCTTTCTACCTCTGCACGGATGCAGTAGATAGAAAGGTTTCAAAACTTACTCGCTTACGTATGGTAACAATGCCATTTGACGAGCACGTTTAATTGCGATTGTTAATTTACGTTGATATTTTGCAGAAGTTCCTGTTACACGACGTGGAAGAATTTTTCCACGTTCGGAAACGAAACGTCTTAGAAGATCAACATCTTTGTAGTCAATGTGTGTAATTCCGTTCGCTGTGAAGAAACACACCTTACGACGCTTTGCGCGTCCACCACGACGTCCTGCCATGTTGATTCCCTCCTTTTATTTTAGAATGGTAAATCGTCATCCGATATATCGATTGGCTCCCCGTTATCACGAAACGGATCGTCATCTTGTTTTGCATAATCGTTGTTGTTAGATTGGTTCTGATTTGGTTGGAAACCAGCCGAACCTTGTCCTCCTCCGGAAGAGGCACCTTTTGTTTCTAAGAACTGCACAGAATCCGCTACAACTTCGGTCATGAAGACACGTTTTCCGTCTTGTCCGTCAAAACTTCTTGTTTGAATACGACCATCTACTCCAACTAAGCTTCCTTTACTCATAAAGTTCGCTAGGTTTTCAGCAGGTCTTCTCCAAACAACACAGTTAATGAAATCCGCTTCTCTATTCCCTTGTTGGTTAGAGAAGGGTCTATTGACTGCTAAGGTGAAATTGGCTACAGCTACTCCATTTGGTGTATAGCGTAAGTCCGGATCCTTCGTCAATCTGCCGACGAGTACGACACGATTCAACATCAGAACCACTCCTTATTTTTCGTCTTCGCGAATTGCAATGTGACGAATAATGTCATCAGAGAACTTCGCTTGACGGTCGAATTCATTAATGGCGTTTTCATCGCCTTTAAAGTTAATCAATACATAGATACCATCGCGATAGTCATTGATTTCATAAGCAAGACGTTTCTTACCTACTTCTTCAACTTTTTCGATTTCCGCACCATTGTCAGAAAGGATTTTGTTAAAACGCTCTACTAAAGCAGTTTTCGCTTCCTCTTCGATGTCTGGGCGGACGATGTACATGATTTCATAATTTCTCATCCGTTTTGCACCTCCTTTTGGTCTTAGCGGCCCCTTAACTTAAAAGGAGCAAGGAGTAAATAATCAAGTTAATTACTCACAATGAAGTATTATAGCAAATAAATGAAGCTTTAGCAAGTTAGTTAGTCTTTCCTATTCACTAGTCAACAAAGGGATGAAGAATTCCAGACTTACTTACACATTAAATCGGAAATGCATAACATCTCCATCTTTCACCAAATATTCTTTTCCTTCCAATCGAACCTTCCCTTTTTCTTTTGCCGCATTCATGGAACCTGTCTCGATAAGATCGTCGTACGAAACGGTTTCAGCACGAATAAAGCCTTTTTCAAAATCGGTATGGATGATTCCTGCTGCTTGTGGAGCCTTGATTCCTTTTTTAAAGGTCCATGCTCTCACTTCTTGTTCACCAGCTGTGAAATAGGTAGCTAAACCAAGCATGTGATAAGCAGCTCTGATTAATTGATCTAATCCAGACTCTTTAATTCCGAGCTCTTCTAAAAACATTTCTTTTTCTTCTCCATCAAGCTCGGCAATCTCAGATTCTACCTTTGCACTAATCACAATTACCTCGGAGTTCTCTGTTGCTGCAAACTCTCTCACTAATTTTACGTTTGGATTATCATCGGCTTCTAATAACTCATCTTCTCCGACATTTGCCACGTAAAGTACAGATTTACTTGTTAATAGATGAAGACCTTTTGCTATCTTCATTTGATCGTCTGTGAGTTCTACTGCTCTTGCCGGAATTTCATTTTCAAGAGCTTCCTTTATTTTAGAAAGAACTTCAAACTCTGCTGTTGCTTCTTTGTCTTTTTGTTTCGCTAACTTTTCAACCCGTTGAATTCTTTTCGATACAGATTCCAAGTCCGCCAAAATTAGTTCTAAATTAATCGTTTCAATATCAGAAATCGGATCTACTCTCCCTGATACGTGAGTAATGTTTTCATCCTGAAAACAACGAACAACATGACAAATCGCATCTACTTGTCTGATATGAGATAGGAATTGGTTTCCTAGTCCTTCGCCTTTACTTGCACCTTTTACAATCCCTGCAATATCAGTGAATTCAAAGGCAGTTGGGATTGTTTTTTTCGGTTTGACTAGCTCCGTTAATTTTCCTAGACGGTAATCAGGAACTTCTACAATGCCTACATTGGGATCAATTGTACAAAATGGGTAGTTCGCTGATTCTGCTCCTGCTTGCGTAATTGCGTTAAATAAAGTTGACTTCCCAACGTTTGGTAAACCAACAATTCCTGCTGTTAAAGCCATGATTACTTCCACTCCTTAAGGATTACCGGTCATATGATCGTTTCCGCACTATTATTATAGTATAAATACAACATATCACAAATCCACAAAATGAAGAAACAAGGAAAAATAATCCCTTGTTTTGTAAGATTCATGAATGAACCGTTTCTTTTTTGATTTGTTTCACGTGGAACATTTTAGTTTTGCTCTTCACGTTCCAACACTTTTTTTAGTTTACTAGTGAACTTTTTACGAGGAATTAATACACTATGGCCACAGCCTTCACACTTAATTCGGATATCCATCCCCATCCGGATAATCTTCCATCGATTTTCACCACAAGGATGTGGCTTTTTCATTTGTACCACGTCATTAAGCTGGAAATCTTTCTCGACCATATGGCTACTCACCTTCCTTTACTTCCTGTTCTCTCGCGTACATGACCATTCTTGGATAAGGTATATCAATGTTCTCTTCATCAAATCTTTGTTTGATTTCTTTTCTAATAATACGCGACATTTCCCAATGCGTCATTGGTTGTACTTCTACTGTTATCCGAAGTACGATGTGAGAAGCATCCAGCAATTGTACTCCTAATGATTCTGGAGGACTTACAATTTGCGGATACCTTGCTGGAAGTTTCCTTAAAACCTCCTGGATCAGGTTATCGACTCTTTCTATATCTGTTTCATATGGTACTTTCACATCCACAACAGCAATACTATTATGTATCGAGTAGTTCGTGATTTGTGTAATGTTCCCATTCGGTAGTATATGAAGCTCCCCTGTCCAACTTTTGATCTTTGTTGTACGAAGGCCGATTTCATCTACCTCTCCTTCAATCCCAGATACTTGAACATAGTCCCCAACTGAAAACTGGTCTTCGAAAATAATAAAGAACCCTGTTACTAAATCTTTTACTAAATTTTGCGTTCCAAAACCTATCGCTAATCCAGCAAACCCAGCACCTGCTAAAAGCGCTCCAACTGGGATAGATAATGCCTCTAGTATCATTATAAACGAAGTGAAATAAACAACATAATTAAGAGAATTATGAATGAGTTTTTTCAATGTGTTTTCTCTTCGTTCAGAAATTTTGAACGGTCCTCTTTCCCTTTTTCGAAAAAGCCGGTCAATAATATTCTTCCCTATTTTAATTACTACAGTAGCCATTAAAAAAATGATCAAAATCCGGATAAGGACCTGTCCTATATCTAACCACAACTGTGGTCCGATGATTTTCTCCACAAGTCCATTCCATTCCTTTTGAAAATTCCCTTCTGGTCCTGCTACCACTTCGTACATATATTCTATCATTTTTCTAGCCCTTTGTATCGATTCACAATAGGATATAAAATAATAGATGATAAAACATATAAATTCAGTACTCCATATAGAGGATATAGGTACTCAATTAATGTAGAGAATCCTATATTTGTTAATGGCAGCATTAGTACTACCGTAATTAATGCTAATACCCAAAGTGGTCCTGCTACTAGATTCCGAAGACGTGTCACAAGACCGAGAGTACCCGATACAGCAGTTGTAAAAATCGCTAGCCAGAGCATTGCAGACATAAAAAGAAACATAATATAAGGATAATCCTTTAAGATCGCAAAAAGTGGAATCTCATATAAAAGAACCGCATCTGAAATCTGAACTAAACTATTGTTATAAATGTAGGAAATAACCCCGAGAATCGCCCCACTACCGAGGCTTGCAATCCATATCTCTCCCTTCCCTTTAACTTGATCACCAATCGCCCCCAACACCGCAATTAGTGGCAAAATATTAAGTGCGGTAAATGGAAATGCGGCTGTCCAGTTTCGTTGGTGCGCTAAATCAGGAAAAAAGGACAGTTGATTTTGTAAGGAAAAAATCACGAGTACACTCAAAAGACCTACAATAAGCAATGGAAGAATAAAACTATTCATGGATAGTACGCCATTTAAATCCTTCACAAAAACGAGTACGAGGGGGATAGCTATCACTACAATTCCAAACCAGTTCGGTAAATCAAAAGCATGTAATGTTGCCCCACTTCCCGCAAGCATAATAACTGTAGTCGAAAATAAGTAAAGTAAAATCATGCCATCATATACAACACTCAGTTTCTTCCCAACGATTTTCTCTAAGACAGGTATGTAGTGAGAAGATTTATGTTCATAACTAATCCTTAATATAACATAGCAGCTTAATGTAAAGAGAATAGTGAACAGCAAGATAGCCAGTCCACTTTCTTCCCCAAAAAATTGCCAAAGTTCTCTACCGGAAGCATACCCTGCTCCAATCATTGTTCCAATTATTAAAAACATCCATTTAAATCCAGAATTCCACATAACGTTCCTCCAGTTAAATTAATTTCTTCGATGTATAGAAGCTCTCAAAAATTCGTATACTATAACGAATATGTCACTGGAGGATAAGCTATGAATCTAATGAAGAGATTTTCGAAAAATAAAAGGGTCGTGTTCTCTAATGACGATTCCTCGTTCTCCCTTACCATGGCTAAAACCATTCATCAATGGCGTGAAAATAAGACAACAGAGGTTGTACTCATTTGCATCGGTACAGATCGTTCAACAGGAGACTCTTTAGGGCCTCTAACAGGCACGTTACTGCTTGAGCAAGGTGTTAAGCATCTAACAGTCTATGGCACCTTAGAAAACCCTGTACATGCCGTTAATTTAAAGGAAACGCTAAATCATATCAAAGAAAAGCACCCATCCTCTTTTCTTATTGCTGTCGACGCTTGTCTAGGAAAAAAACAGTCTATTGGACAAATCATTACAGGTGTTGGTTCCATGAAACCAGGAGCTGCCTTAAAGAAGGATCTCCCTGAGGTTGGAGATGTGTACATATCTGGCGTTGTAAATATTGGGGGGTATATGGACTTTCTTGTCTTACAGAACACTAGACTTCACCAAGTACGAGAGATGTCCCAAAAAATTGCAAAAGGCCTTACCTATTTAGACCATCTACTCGCATTAGAAATCCAATTACAAAAGAAACAAGTATCTACTAAAGAAACTCCTTAATGCACTTATAGAGATGCTTGAGATAAAGTGTTTTAATCATAATAAGATCCGAACGATGGTTCGATACTCTTTAATTAGAATTCGAATCCGTTCGGATTTTTTAGGGTAATTTTGTTACTTTTGTTGCTAATAATATAGATAGTCACTAATAGTCACTCTTTTAGATTGTTTATCAAGTCGACTGCAAATCCTGCCCTCCAGCAGCATAGTTTAAACTCAACCTATAGTGATTAATGTTTTCGTCGCAATTTATATCAATATAAATCAAAATATCTAACCATTGATATTAATATGATAATCACTCATTCGTTTTTAGAATAGAAAGTTATAGTTTTGCCCTGCCTTTTTAAAACCAAGCTTGATAGATTGCTATAAATAGAGCGACAGTAACGAGAGAAGGTAATAGATTCGCAACTTTTATATCTGTAACTTTTAATAGATTTAAACCTATCGCAACAATTAACAAACCACCTGTAGCTGTCATTTCAATGATGAACATGTCCATATACGCTTCTGGTAGCATACTTTGAATGTTTTTTGCCAGTAAAGCAATGGTGCCTTGATAAAGGATAACCGGAACAACGGATAATACTACACCAAACCCAAGAGTGGTCGTTAGTACTAAGGCAACAAATCCATCTAGAATGCCTTTTGTGATTAATACCTCATGGTCTCCTCTTATACCACTGTCTAACGCACCAATTACAGCCATCGCCCCTACTACAAATATGAGGGACGCAGTAATGAATCCCTGTGCTACACTTACTTCACTTTTCGGTTTGAACTTGGATTCCACCCATTGGCCAAAACGATTTAGATTATGATCTAAGTTTAGGATTTCTCCCAATATAGCACCTGTGAGTAGACTTAACAGAACGATAACAATATTCTCCGTTTTAATTGCCATTTGAAGTCCAATTAATAGAACAGCTAATCCAATCCCATTCATTATCGTTTGTTTCATTCTTTCAGGTATCTTTGTAAAAAATAATCCAACTACAGTACCTAGTATGATACATGCTCCATTTATTAATGTCCCTAACAATGCCATGTCTACAACTCCAATAATTAATAATTGTTTCACGTGAAACATTTAAAAAATAACAAAGAAAAAGCCTGACTTTATTGATTGTACAATAAAGTCAGACAGAATCCTACGAATGAAATAAATCTAATATTCGTTCTAAATCATCATCAGAGAAAAACTCTATTTCGATCTTCCCTTTTCGTTTTCCTTTATGGATCGTAACACTTGTTCCAAGGTGATCCCTAAGTATGTTTTCTCTTTCAACAAGAAAGATATCCTTTTTAATTTTATCCTTCTTTTTCTTTTCTTGTGGAGCATTTTCATTAATTGCTGTAATTAACTGCTCGACTTGTCGTACATTTAAGCCTTCTTTTCTTATCTTATCTACGACTTTTTCTACTTTAGATTTATCTTTTAATCCTAATAATGCTCTTCCGTGTCCCATGGATAGCTCTCCACTATTAATTAGAGCACTTACTTGATCTGGCAAGGTTAACAGGCGAACCAAGTTAGCGATGTGTGGGCGACTTTTCCCAAGTCGTTTCGCAAGTTCTTCCTGGGTAACGTTTAATTCTTTCATCAGATTGGAATAGGCGTAGGCTTCTTCAATTGGTGTTAAATCCTCCCTTTGAAGATTTTCCAATAAAGCAAGCTCCATCATATTCTCATCCGTCAATTCTTTCACAATTACCGGGATTTTCTCTAATCCTGCTTCTTTTGCAGCACGGAATCTTCTTTCCCCAACGACAATTTCATATCCTTTTATGCTTTTTCGTACGATCAATGGCTGAAGTATTCCATGCTGTACAATGGATTCCTTTAATTCCTCAATCGCGTCTGCATGAAAGGTTTTTCTCGGTTGATATGGATTTGGTCGACATTCCTTAACAGGTACTTCTTGAACCAGCGCTTCATCAACGGATTCTAGCTCAGGAAAAAATGCATTAATACCTTTCCCCAACCCTCTCGCTACCATTGGCGATCACTTCCTTTGCTAATTCTAAATATACTTCGGCACCGCGGGATTTTGGATCATACAAAATGATAGGTTGTCCGTGACTTGGTGCTTCACCCAGCCTTATATTTCTTGGAATGATAGATTGATAAACTTTGTCTTGAAAATATTTTTTAACTTCTTCTATTACTTGGATACCTAGATTCGTTCTAGCATCTAACATCGTTAATAAAACACCTTCAATCATAAGCTGTTTATTTAGATGTTTTTGAACTAAACGAATGGTATTAAGAAGCTGACTCAGCCCTTCTAGCGCATAATACTCACATTGAACTGGGATTAGGACCGTATCTGCTGCCGTTAAGGAGTTAATTGTCAGTAATCCCAATGATGGAGGACAATCGATGATAACAAATTCATAATTATCTCTTATGCTATCGATTGCTTTTTTCAAGCGAACCTCTCTAGAAATAGTAGGTACTAACTCTATTTCCGCCCCAGCTAATTGAATGGTTGCAGGGATAATATCCAAATTTTCAACGGATGTAGGAACACACACTTTTTCAGCTTCTAAATCCTCTACTAAAACATTATAGATACACTGATCCATATCTGCTTTATTAATCCCTACTCCACTCGTTGCATTGCCCTGTGGATCTATATCTACGAGGAGTACTTTATGATTTAAATATGCTAAACAGGAACTAAGGTTCACTGCTGATGTCGTTTTTCCTACGCCACCCTTTTGATTTGCAATGGCGATTACTTTTCCCATGGTGTCACCTACCTAAATAACTTTACTTTTTATTTTATCACTTTTTTATGGATTTGGTCGATTTTTCTTCAAAATAATAAAAACTATACTTTTCTACTAGCTATATTTGATTATTTATTCAGAAGAAGTGCAAAAAAGGACCCATCTTAGTTGTAAAGATGGGACAACTGCATATTATGTTTTTTTCTTTGGTATTTTTATTGTGATTTGATAGTAATCATCATAGTCTTCTTCATCTGTTTCCAAGTCAATACCTGTATCCGAGACCATGTTCAATGACTGTCTGATTGTATTCATTGCAATTCTCATATCTTTGTTAAAGCCTTTTAGCTTTGGCTTTTTCTTTTTCGGTTTATCTTCAAACAGCTTCGCGATTCGCTCCTCTGTTTGTTTTACATTTAGTTCTTTTTCAAGAATGTCTTGTAAGATTTTCACTTGTGTTTCAGGATCTTTTAAAACGATAAGTGCTCTAGCGTGTCGTTCTGTTATTTTCTTTTCTAGTAAAGCGTTTTGTACTTCTTCTGGTAATTTTAGAAGTCGCATTTTATTTGCGATAGTAGATTGGCTTTTCCCTAATCTTTGTGCTAAAGCTTCCTGTGTCAAACCATGTAATTCTAATAGCCTTCCATATGCCATCGCTTCTTCTATAACCGTTAATTCTTCTCTTTGCAGGTTTTCAATAAGCGCAACAGAAGCTGTTTCAGTATCGGTCATATTACGAATGATAGCTGGGACTGTTTCCCATTCCAAGTATTGAACGGCTCTCCATCTTCGTTCCCCTGCAATCAATTCATACCCTTCGTTTTCTTGACTAATTTTCCTTACAACGATTGGTTGAATGATTCCGTGAGTTCGAATCGTTTGAGCTAATTCTGAAATTTTCTCCTCACTAAAAACAGATCTTGGTTGGAACCGGTTGGGTTCAATTTCACGAACAGGAATATGAATTACCTCATCCGGATGATAATCATTTTTGTCTTCTACTTCTGATTTATCACCAGTGCCGAATAAACGACCAAAAGGGTGTTTCATCATTAGACACCACCTTATTAACAATCCTAATCTAAGTACTTTTAAAATTGTTTCACGTGAAACATTATGTTTGGAAACAAGTTAAATTTACGTTTCTTCCTAAAAAGAAAGTCTATCAAAAAAAAGAAGTGTAAAAATAGATTAGAAGAATCAAATAATTTCACTTCCTTATTTTATCATATATATAGGTATAAAAGTAATTGATTCGTTTACAAAAAGTATTATTCTAGGTAAAATTTCGTAGCTATATACATCCTATAGTAGAAACTTATCTTTAATTTGTAAAGCAACTTCTTTAGCTGATAGATTCGTATTATTGATTCTTACGTAATTAGTATATTGAATTTCACCAGAAAGAGAATGAAGTCGGTGCTTCTCCATTGTTTCTTTCAAATTTCGTTCAGATTGTTCCACGTTCTGTTTCGTTGGCTTTTCCTTTAGTCTAAGGTCCGTTTTATTCCGGGCTAGTCTTTCCTTTATATCGGCTTGTAACTCAACCATATAGACCTCAGCACCATTTGACTCAAAAATTTCACATACTTCATTTACGAAATCCCAATCGGCCTTTTGATCAAAGGCCCATACATAAGTAAAGATAAGTCCGTCTAAATCACTTTTTGCCACTTCTTTAAAAATTTCAACCCGAAATAAATGAACTAACTTCCAAAAGGAGGCGGAGTCAAAGTCAAAGAAACGATGGATTAAATCAATCGTCATATGGTTATGAAATAGTTTTAATTCTGTTACTTTTTCTAATTCTTGGCCGACGGTCATTTTACCAACTGCCTGCGGGCCGAAAAGTAATATAAATTTCATGGGAATCCTCCTTAATTTCCATTTATTTGGTAATCAGTAAACCAATAATGCTCTCTATATACGTTCTTCCTTATTGCGTAAACAAAAACCTCCTTTTTCATTCATCTTGAAAAAGGAGGCCATCCATTTATAAAGGCTGCTTATTTGGTACACCTGGTTTTCGTGGGAACTTTTTTGGTGTTTTCTTTGTTTTTTGGATAATCGCGATATTTCTTTCTCCGTTTTCTTCTGGAAGCTGGAAGGTCTCTACCCTTTCAAGCTTACCACCTAACAATTCAAAAGCGCTTTGTGATTCAGCAATCTCTTGCTGAATATTTGGTCCTTTCATAGCAATAAAAGAACCTTCTTTTTTAGAAAGTGGCAGACATAATTCCGATAGAACGGATAATCGTGCAACCGCTCTTGCCATGACAACATCAAACGACTCTCTAAACTTATCATTTTTGCCAAAAAGCTCTGCACGATCATGGTAAAAAGCTACTTGGTCCAACTCTAACTGGTCAGCAAGATGGTTTAAAAACGTAATCCGCTTCTGAAGGGAGTCCACAATCGTAACTTTTAATTCTGGAAACAGTATTTTTAATGGTAAACTTGGAAATCCAGCTCCGGCTCCGACATCACATACATGAAGAGGACGATTAAAATCAAAATAAAACCCAGCAGAAATGGAATCAAAGAAGTGCTTCGCATAAACTTCTTCTTCATCCGTTATCGCCGTTAAGTTCATTTTTTCGTTCCATTCCACTAGTGTTTCATAGTATAAGTGAAATTGTTGTTGTTGTTTCGGACTTACTTCTAAGCCTTGTTGCTTTAATTCATCTAGAAAGGTTTCTATTTTCATAAGCTATTCCTTTCTTTACTCATTAGATACTTTTGCAATACTGCCTTGTTCAATATATACAAGTAAGATCGATACGTCTGCTGGGTTTACCCCCGAAATTCTGGATGCTTGCCCTACAGATAAAGGTCGAACTTTTTTCAGCTTCTCTCTTGCCTCAGTCGCAATACCGCCAATAGCATCATAATCGATATCTTCCGGAATTTTTTTATCTTCCATCTTCTTCATACGTTCAACTTGCTGATTTGATTTTTCAATATAACCTTGATACTTTACTTGAATTTCCACTTGCTCTTTTATTTCCATTGGAAGATCGATTTCGGAAGCCGTTATACGCTCAATCATTTCATATTTGATTTCTGGTCTTCTTAACAATTCATAAGCTTTTGTAGGCTCTTTTAACAGTGCAGCTCCAGCTTCCTCCATGATAGCCAATACCTTTTCCTCTGGCTTAATTGTTTCTTTTTGTAGGCGCTTTTTCTCTTCTTCTATTAACCGTTTCTTTTCTTGGAATCTTTCGTACCGACCTTCACTAATCATGCCTATTGCATAGCCAAGTTCTGTTAATCGTAAGTCGGCATTGTCATGACGAAGTAGTAAGCGATATTCAGCTCTTGATGTAAGCAAACGATATGGTTCATTTGTTCCTTTTGTGACTAAGTCATCAATTAAAACGCCAATGTAGCCTTGAGAACGGTCTAGAATAACAGAATCTTTCCCAAGTGCTTTCGATGCAGCGTTGATACCTGCCATAATTCCTTGTCCAGCCGCTTCTTCATAGCCAGATGTTCCGTTAATTTGACCAGCAGTAAAGAGACCTGGGATTTTTTTCGTCTCTAGAGTCGGCCATAGTTGTGTTGGTACCATAGCATCATATTCAATCGCATACCCCGCTCTCATAATCTCGGCATTTTCTAATCCCTCAATGGAACGAAGCATTTCTCGTTGAACAAACTCAGGCAAGGATGTCGATAAGCCTTGGACATACACTTCTTCTGTATTCCGTCCTTCAGGTTCTAAGAAAATTTGATGACGTGGTTTATCATTAAAGCGAACTACTTTATCTTCAATAGAAGGACAATATCTAGGCCCAGTTCCTTTGATCATGCCAGAGTACATGGCGGATAAGCTTAAATTCTCATCAATAATTTTATGTGTGAATTCATTCGTGTACGTCAACCAGCATGGAATTTGATCTGTAATAAATTCGGTTGTTTCATAAGAAAAGGCTCTAGGTTGTTCATCACCTGGTTGTATTTCCGTTTTGGAATAGTCAATTGTGTGACTATTTACACGAGGTGGTGTACCTGTTTTGAATCGAACGAGTTCAAAACCAAGTTCTTCTAAGTGTTCGGAGAGCTTGACGGATGCACGTTGATTATTCGGTCCACTCTCATAGGAAAGATCTCCAATAATAACGCGACCGCGCATAAAGGTTCCCGTTGTAATAACGACAGATTTTGCGCGATACACTGCTTTTGTTTCGGTAATAACCCCTTTACATTCTCCATCTTCTATTAATAATTCATTTACCATTCCTTGACGCATCGTTAAATGAGGCTCATTTTCTAAAAGTTGCTTCATTTCCTGAATGTATAAAGGTTTGTCTGCTTGAGCACGTAATGCTCGAACAGCAGGTCCTTTCCCTGTATTTAACATACGCATTTGAATATGCGTTTTATCAATCACTCGCCCCATTAATCCACCTAATGCATCTATCTCCCGAACCACTACCCCTTTAGCTGGGCCACCTACAGAGGGGTTACATGGCATGAAGGCTACCATATCTAGGTTTAAAGACAGCATTAACGTTTTTGCCCCACGTTTTGCTGAAGCATAAGCTGCTTCCACTCCAGCGTGACCAGCTCCGATGACAATGACGTCATACGTACCTGCTTCATATGTCATGTTTCATTCTCCTTTTTCCAAAATCTCTACTTATTTACCAAGACAGAACTGAGAGAATAATTGGTCGATCAGACTTTCATGCACCGTATCCCCAATAATTTCCCCAAGCAGCTCCCACGTTCTCGTTACATCGATCTGAACAAGATCAATTGGCATATCATTTTCCATGCCCATCATGGCATCTTCTAAGGCTTGAAGCGATTGTTTGAGAAGCTGAATATGTCTCACATTCGATACATACGTTAAGTCTCCCGCATCCAAGTCGCCTTCAAAAAAAGTTTGTGCGATGGCTGCTTCTAATTCATCAATTCCTTTTTCCTCAATTAAAGATGTCGATATAATGGGATTTCCTTCTGCTAATGCTTCCACTTTTTCTAAATCGATCTTTCGTGGTAAATCTGTTTTATTTAAAATAATAATTTTATCTAATCCTTCTGCTGCTTTAAACAGTTGAGTATCTTCTTCTGTAAGTTTATCACTATAGTTCAAAACAAAAAGAATTAAATCTGATTCCTTTAGTACTTTCCTAGATCGTTCAACACCAATTCGTTCCACAATATCCTCTGTTTCTCGAATACCAGCTGTATCCACAAGTCGTAACGGAACTCCCCGAACATTCACATATTCTTCAATCGTATCTCTAGTAGTCCCTGGAATATCTGTTACAATGGCTTTATTTTCGTGTACAAGGGCATTCATCAGAGAAGATTTTCCTACATTCGGTCTCCCTATAATAGCCGTGGCTAATCCTTCTCTCAATATTTTGCCCTGTTTCGCCATTTGTAATAATCGCTCAATCTCTTCATACACTTCTTTTGTCTTTACTTTCATCATTTCATGAGACATTTCTTCCACATCATCATATTCCGGGTAATCAATATTTACTTCTACGTGCGCTACTGTCTCTAACAGCTTTTGCCTTAGGCTTTGAATTAAACCGGATAAACGTCCGTCCATTTGCTTTAAAGCTACATTCATCGCTCGGTCGGTCTTCGCTCGAATTAAGTCCATAACTGCTTCGGCTTGAGATAAATCGATTCTCCCATTTAGGAAGGCTCTTTTGGTAAATTCTCCTGGCTCCGCAAGTCTTGCCCCGTTTGCTACCACAATTTCTAATACCCTATTTACAGATACTAGACCACCATGACAATTTATTTCTACTACATCTTCACGGGTAAAAGTTTTCGGACCTTTCATAACCGTTACCATAACTTCTTCAGCTATTTCATTCGTACTCGGATCTATTAACTTCCCATAATGAATCGTATGTGAATCGACATCTGTCAACCTTCTCCCGTCAAACAGCCGGGTTGCAATTGTAATGGCTTCTGGCCCACTCAGCCTAACAATCGCAATTGCTCCTTCACCAATCGGAGTAGATATCGCCGTTATTGTATCTGTTTCCATTCCCTTCACCCCCACAAACCTAATCTTTATCTATCTTAATTTTACTCGTTATAAACAATTTTTTGTCACTAACTTCATAGAATACCACAAGTCACCCTATTTTGAAAGATATCCACAACAGCCATCCAACCTGCATTTTTGATTATTATCCACATGTGAATATTTTTTGTGTTTTTATGTTATCCACACTTCGTTTTTTCAATCTTAATAAGAAGGCATTATCCACAATCCACACCAGGCAAATTTTATAATTTCCTAGACAAAAAAAACTCCCCTAAGGGAGTTTTCAAATATCATGTCTATTAAGAATGAATAACTACGTGACGGTTCGGTTCCTTTCCTTCTGATGAAGTCGAAATGTCCGTCCGGTCCTGTAGAGCTGTATGAATCACCTTTCTTTCAAAGGATGGCATCGGCTCTAATGCTACAGGACGTCTTGTTGAAATAGCTTTTTCCGCCATTCGGTTTGCTAATGTTTCCAATGTTTGCTTTCTTCGATCTCGATAGCCTTCCGCGTCAACAACTACCGTATAATAATCCTTGGCATTTCGATTCACGATTAATTGTAACAAGTACTGAATGCCGTTAAGGGTTTGTCCCCTTTTACCGATCAATAAAGCAATTTTTTCACCGGATAGGTCAAAAGTTATGGTATTTTGTTCCGTCGTTGTTTTTATCTCTACCTCAACACCCATATGTTGGGCAATCTCTTCTAGATACGTTTCGGAAATTTTTAAATGACTAGGAGCTAAAGTGACTTTGACGATTGCTCGTTTAGAACCAAACAATCCTAAAATCCCTTTCTTTCCTTCGTCAATGATTTCAATATTCGCTTGGTCCCTCGTTGTGTTTAACTGCTGTAATGCTGATTGGACCGCATCTTCAACTGTTTGACCAGTAGCAGTTATCTGTCTCACTTCTCGCTTCCTCCCACATCTTTCATCATTGGTTTTCTAATAAATATGGTCTGAGCAACCATAAAGATGTTACCTACTACCCAGTAAAGTGCTAGGGCAGATGGGAAAAAGATTGCAGTTACACCAATCATAATTGGCATCATGTACAACATCATTGTCATCTGTGGCATCATGTTATTACTTTGGTTAGACATGCCTGCCATCATAAGCTTTTGTTGGAGGAATGTAGCAGCCGCAGCAACAATCGGTAATATGAAATAAGGATCAGGTTGTCCCAATTGGAACCATAAGAAATCATGTTTTTCAATTTCGGCCGTTCTCATTATTGCGTGATAAAACGCAATCAGTATCGGCATTTGAACCAAAATCGGTAAACAACCAGCCATTGGGTTTACACCATTTTTTTGGAATAAATTCATCGTTTCTTGCTGTAGTTTTTGTTGTGTTTTAGCATCTTTAGAACTGTACTTTTGTTGAAGTTCTTTTAGCTGGGGTTGAATTTCTTGCATACCCTTTGAGCTTTTTAATTGTTTAATGTTTAATGGCAACAATACTAATCGAATAAGTACGGTAACGATTACAATCGATAACCCGTAATTCTCACTGAATAATTCAGCAAAATAGGTGATTAACCATGATAAGGGATAAACAAAATATTCATCCCAAATCCCTGTGCTTTCACTAGTAATGTCTTCGTTAATCTGTCCGCAACCTGCTAGTAGTACTAACAATCCAATTAAGGTCGCTGTCAGGATGACCTTTTTGCGCAATGTTCTTCCTCCTTACTTCCTAAAAAGCTAACTGTTGTATGTATTCTATCATTAAATAGAGGTATGGTTCTATTTTTTATCTCTACTTTTTTTATATAATATTTTTGATTTTGATAAAACATGCATCAAACTACTTTTTACTTGATGAAAATCCATCTCTAAAACCGGTTTTCTAGCAATAATGACTAAGTCATATTTAGGATGGACTTGATCCTCAAGTTCTAGAAAGGCCTGTCTTAAGTACCTTTTAATTTGATTTCTTTCTACGGCATTTCCTACTTTTTTGCTTACCGACAAACCAATCCGAAAATGCTCTTGATCTTCTTTTGGTAAATAGTAAAGAACCAGCTGGCGATTCGCAAAGGACTTACCTTTCTTAAAGACCAGCTGAAATTCTTCATTCTTTTTCATTCGATATGCCTTTTTCATGGGAAGATTCCCTCCAAATCCATGAGAATACAACCCTTGTCACCCAACTGGATTAAAGGTATTTCATCATTTTACTATCTTCTATATAGAAGGGACCCGCTTCCGGATCCCCATCAATTGTTTTGCAGCAAATTCATCGTATGCTGATTTAGACTAAGGGTTCCTCAAAAGTTTCTACCTAGCCCAACAATTTATACTTTGCTTACGTTAAAGAAAACTTGGCAAAGCCAAGCCTTCAGGCGCAGGTTGCGCCAAAGCCCGCCCTTATCTATTTTCCTAATCCTGTCTTCTACGTCGAATGAACTTCTTCGCTGACAGGATATACGTTCTAATAAGGTAAAAAGACCACTGACATTGTTCAGTGGCCTATGCAGATAATACTTTTCTTCCTTTACGACGACGACGAGCTAAAACTTTTCTTCCGTTTTTAGTGCTCATGCGTGAACGAAAACCATGTACTTTTTTACGTTTACGATTATTAGGTTGAAATGTACGTTTCATTTATATACACCTCCCTGAGGAATTAAAAATCAATATAAAAGACAGTCCAATATATTATAAGTAAAACCCTATCCTCATGTCAACTGGGTTTCAAGGATCGCTCATTTCTTTTCATTCATCCACAGATATCCACAGCCCATGTTTATAGTTCTTTTATCCACATTCGACTTTGCCCAACACTTATCGACAAATTAATAACAAAATATAGTATTGTGGATAGTTTCTGTCTACAACCTGTAGTTAATGTGGATAACTGTCGAAAAACCGTTGCAACATCAGCATTTATTTGATATTATATTTGTGTTTTAACAGTGAAAAAACCTCATCCATTTATATAATTATCCACAAACTGTGGATAACGTGTGGACATATACACACAACCCTGTTTATGATGTTATCAACAAACCTGTGGAAAATAGTTATAAATGGATTCAACCCTATTATTTATTATATAATCTTATCCACATTGTTTTTTCGTAGGTACCTTTCGATCTTTCTACTATTATTTCTTTCGAAAGATGGCGAGAGGTTTTTTATTTCCTATACTTAACTAGCGAAAGGGGTGTCTCTCGA